>DATFKJ010000221.1:0-19637 GCA_035268705.1 Roseovarius sp.
CAGGCCGTCCAAATTTGAAAAGCCTTATGGCGCGCTATTTAGCGGGGCTTGCGAGGGCAGTCCAGTGTGCAATGCGCCCGAATTGAAGGTGGTGCGGATGTGTCGCGCTTGCGACACCGCGCGCGCGTGCCCATGTGTCGCGCTTGTCGGCCCCCTCGGGCGGGTGTAAGCAGGCGCCAAGATAACCGTTCAACTGGAAGGTTCAGCTGATGAAACGCCTTGCAAAAACCGCGATTGCCGCCAGTGCTGCGGCGATGATTGCCGCCCCTGCCACGGCAGAAATGGAATTGAGTCTCTATCTGGGCGTGCAAAGCGTGCAGGACAGCACAGCGTCGGGAACCGTTCCGGGCGCGGGGGCTGTCAGTCAATCGGTCGACTGGGAAGGCAAGCCGCTTGAGAATCCCTTTTACTATGGTGCGCGCGCAACATGGTGGACAGCCAACAACCTTGGTTTCGGCGTCGAATTGACCCACGCAAAGGCCTATGCCGATGCCGCCTCCATGGCGGCGCTTGGTTTGAACCGCCTTGAGCTGTCGGACGGTCACAACATCATCACAGCCAACGTGATGAAGCGCTGGCCCGGGGCTTTCCCGAAAACGCCGAAATTCACACCCTACGTGGGCGCGGGCCTTGGTGTCGCCATGCCGCATGTCGATGCACAGCCCACTGCCGTTGGGGTCCGCACCTTCGGATACGAAGTGACAGGCCCCGCGGCGCGCGGGATTGCGGGCCTGAAATACGACCTGAATCAAGATTGGGCGCTTTTCGGCGAGTATCAGGTGACATGGTCCGACAACGACCTGACCATTGACGGTGCCCCCAACGGCAAACTGAGCACCGAAATCGTGACCCACGCCGTCAACTTTGGCGTCAGCTACAGTTTCTGAAGTCACCGAACCTTCGGCGCTGGAACCAATGACGGGGAGGGGGCGTTCGCGCCCCCTATTTCTTTGAATCGGCAATGGTCATGCGTGGCTATGGAATCAGCTGGTTTGCAAGGATGTCGCAGCCAACCGCCGGGCCGGGCTTTGTTGCGATAGCTATGTTCTTGCCATTGTGTCGACGTTGAACCAGCCCCGGATCTGGCGGATGGTTTTCGACGCCCCATCGACCTTGAGCCGCCCGTTTCCGATTGCCGCGACCAAGGGAACATCGCCCCGGTTAATTTGGATCAGGTCCGGTAGTGAGCCTTTTAGAAACAGGTCGGTCTCACCTACGGTAACCTCGCGCCGCGTCCACCCCCGCCCCGATTTCCAACAGGCCGCAGCCGAGGCCCTGCCATTCCCCGATGAAACCTTCGATGGTGTGATCTCGAACCATGGTGTCATTTTCTCGGATGCGCCGTCCCAGGCCGTGGGAGAGGTGGCTCGCGTGCTTCGCCCGGTGGCCGTCTGGCACTTGTGACCCGGGCCGAGGAGCCAGATGGATACATCGCGGGCTTTTTCGACTTGATCGGGCAATGGACGGATGCGCCACCGTCGGGGGCTTCGCTCTTCGACTGGCGGTGGCCAAGCTGGCTTCGGGACGTTGTCGGCGCGCGGTTTGAGATCGAGTTGTGCGAGCAGATGACAACCCTTAACACGCCAGATGTGGCAACGGTTTGGACAGAGTACGTCAACGGCTTTTGGTCAGTCGCGGCGACCTATACGTAGACGGTCAAAGCCGCGTTCGAGAATTTCCACGGCCCTAATACGACCGCCATGGGCTTGGTGGTCCCGCGGCAAGCCCTGACCGGTCGCGGCATCGGCAGCTAGGACAGGAAGGACACCTGACCTGACACAGTTTGTCCCGCGTCAAACAAAGGCGAAATTATCGGTCAGGGCTGAAAGTTCTCCGATCCCTTCGAGGAGGAGGGTGTTCCCGCTCCCGAAATCAAGTTCGACACCGACATCGACCATGCGCCCATGTGCCGACAAAAGGCTTTGGGCATCCGTGGCATTGGTCAAGCCAGTGTTGACCTCCAGAATATCCTGAAAATCCTCGAAATCGGTGATCGTGTCTGCACCGAAGCCGGGATTGAACACGAAGGTATCGCGCAGGGTACCGCCGCGCAGCAGGTCATTGCCCGCACCACCATTGAGCCGGTCTACGCCCTGATTTCCATAGAGACTATCGCTCCCGTTTCCGCCGGTAAGCCAATCGTCCCCCGTGGCCCCTGACAGGAAATCGTGCCCGTCCCCACCAATCAGGGTATCTGCACCGATGTTGCCATAGAGGCTGTCGTCACCGCGCCCGCCGTCGACGTAATCCCAGCCATATCCACCCGACGCGAAATCATCGCCATCGCCCGTGAAAAGCAGGTCCTTGCCGTCGCTGCCATACAGGCTGTCGTTGCCGTCGTTGCCATGCAGGGTATCCCAGCCGGTGCGCCCGATCAGGAAATCATCGCCCGTGCCGCCGCTGGCCTCGTCCGCGCCATTGCCGGGACTCATCCAATCATCGCCATCACCGCCAAACAGGGTATCGACCCCGGTATTGCCCAAGAGCGTATCATTGCCTTCATCGCCATAAAGCATGTCGGCCCCGATCCCACCGGTCAGCCGGTCGTGACCCCCACCACCGTGCAAAACGTCAAAGGCGCTTTCGGATTCGAGGATATCGTCTCCCGCCCCCCCGAACAGCGTGTCGGCGCCGATGCCGCCGATCAGGGTATCGTGCCCGTCCCCGCCGCGCAGGACGTCATGGGCCGCATCGCCCTGAAGCCTGTCGTGACCTGAACCACCACGCAGCTCATCGCTTCCGGTGGCGCCGATCAGGATGTCGTTGCCAAGCCCGCCCTCCAGCAGGTCGCCCCCGGGGCCACCGTCGATCGTGTCGTCACCGCCACCGCCGGTCAGGGTGTCGGCCTCGTCGGTGCCCACCAGATTTTCAGCGATGTCGGCGGGGGGATCATCGGGTTCGACCGGGTCGGCAGGGCGGGTTTGCGGGCCGGGCGGCAGGCCCAGCATGTCGGTGTCGACAAAATCCTGCAGTGTCAGGCTTTGCCCGTCGACGGTTTGGAGGATCAGCACCTCGTCGCCAAAGGCGATCCGCGCGCCGTCGTCACGATTGGTGATAACAAGCTGATCGAGGGTATAAAGCGCGCCCCATCCTGACAGATCGACCCTGTCCTCACTCGGACTGAAATCCGTGATCCGGTCAGTCGCCGCATCGGCGGCAAGCACGAAAACATCGGCACCGGGACCACCTGTCAGGGCATCGGCCCCCATGCCATCGAAGAGAATATCGTCCCCCGCACCGCCGGTCAGGGTTTCTGCCGCCCCGGTGCCTGACATGACTTGCTGCGAAACCGGAAACTCGACGCTGAGGTGGGTCAGCCCAACCTCGGCCTGCGATGTGGCAAAAACGTGCAGGGTGGTATCCTCGGCCAGCAGTTCGAGGCCCGAGACATTCACCAAAGCCGTATCGGTGTGATCGGCTATGGTGTCGAGATGGGCCAACTGCCCCCCTGGAAGCACGAGAAAGAGACTGAGGCCGTCATCCGCGCCACCGGCCACCACGTAGGTCTGCCCGCCGAGTTGCGCGGCATCCAACGCGGTGAGGCCCCCGAAACGGGTGTTGAGCGTGTCGAGCACATGACTACGCAGGCTGAGGCCGCCCGCATCGGACGCCGCGAACACCGACAGCGCATTGCTTCCCGCCGAGCCCATGAGGATGAGGGATTCGCCGGCGACCTCAACCGTTTTCAGGGTTGTGGGGTCGGAAATTCCGACACCTTCTTCGGCACCAAGGCTATCAACCGCGGTGAGCGCGCCGGTGGAGGCGACACTGTAGAGCGTCAGGCCGTGCTCCGCACCCGAGGAGGCCACGGCGACATGCGGCGTACCATTGATATCAACTGCGGTCATGGCAGTGGGGGTCGCGGCATAGGTGCCGCTTGTATCCGGGCGATGGTATGCCATTGTCAGTCCATCACCTTCGGGACGGAGGGTGTAAAGCCCCTCTTCGTCCGGCAGCGCGGTGATGTAGACGCGCCCGGAGCCCAGATCGAGCGGCAGCATCGTGGCGCTTATCCCCGGTTGCCCCTGATCGTTGAGATAGACCTTTTGCCCCTCGCCGGATGAGAGCCGGTCAAGCGTTTCGGCGCGCACGGCCCACGATTGGCCCGCTGCACTCCACCCCACCAGATCTGAGGCGACGGCACTGGTCCCTTGATGCGACAAGGTGCCGTTGGAAAGCGTGTAGTTTGTCACGCTCTGGCCACCTTGGCTTTCGATCGTCAGGTCAAATGCGCCGCCGGTGTCATGCGCCCAAAGGCCAGGGCGGCGCGCATCGGTCAAATTAGCCGTGCCGACAACCCCTTGTATCGAAAACTCTGCCATGCCCGGGTCCCCGCTTCACCACGCGTGAAGGAAAAGGTGCCGGAGCCGCGAGGCCTGTAGCGGGTCGAAACCATGGCGAAACCGCGGAGAGCCGCACGGATTTTAACGATTTGACAAGGGCCGGGTCAGCGGGGGGTTTTCATATTCCTGCCGTGCTGGGCGATGGCCTCTTCGAGATCATCGTAAAAGGTAAGCACGCCCCCTTCCAGCACCGCGCCGTAGTCGCACAAGTTGCGTATCTCGGCGATGGAGTGCGTGACAACGATAGCGCTGGAGGAGAGCATACGATCCCTGAAGACCGTCGCGCTTTTGGCTCGGAAGGCGGCATCGCCGACCGAGGTGACCTCATCCACCAAATAGGTGTCGAACTTGATTCCCATGGAAATCCCGAAGGCCAATCGCGAACGCATCCCCGAGGAATAAGAGCGCACTGGCATATGGAAATGATCGCCCAGTTCGGCGAAATCGGCAACGAAATCCAGCAGTTCCTCGGTATCGACGCCGTAGATGCGGGCGATGAAGCGGATGTTCTGCGCTCCGGTCAGGTCACGGTGGAAGGTGCCGGCAAACCCAACGGGAAAGGAGACCTCTCCATTGGTCAGGATGTCACCGCGATCGGGTGAGATATTTCCTGAGATCATTTGCAAAAGAGTGGATTTTCCCGCGCCGTTTCGGCCCAGAAGCCCAACGGCCTTGCCGGTGGGAAACCGCGCATTGATCTCATGCGCAACGTATTTGCGGCCACGCCGCGACGGGAAACTTTTGGTCAGGTTACGCAGATGGATCATCGGCTTCAGCGGCGGTCCCGCAGGCTGTAGTAGACCAGCACCATGATGCACCAACTTCCGAATAGAATCAGGGCACAGAGCCCGAGGATCAGCCCCCGTCGGGGATACTCGGGGCTTTCGGCCAGTGTGGGCTGAACATAGGCGGCAAGATAGCGGCTTTGGCGCTGCGCATTGGCGCGGGCGGAATCGAAGTTGGAAAGGGCCGAGGTGTACTTGTTTTCCGCAAAGCGACGCTCCACCGTGAGCCGTTCGAATTCGGCCACGACGTCGGCGTAATCATCGGTGACGTTCTCTTCGCTGCCATTGCCGAACTTGAGCCGTTCTTGGCGAATGCGTTCTCGAATCGCCTCGATCCGGCGTTCGGATTGCACCACGCGCGGATCGTTTTCGCGAGCGTTGTGGCGCAGAAGATCATAGTCAATCAGTTCCGAGCCGAGCATTTGCTGCAAGGAGCCCAAAAGGCCCATTTGCACCTGAATATCGGCATCGGGATTGACGATCTGGTTGCGCGACCGGAAGGCGGTCAGGGCCTGACGCGCGTTGCTGAGTTGTTGCAGGGCATCGTTGAGCTCTTCACGTGCATAGCGCATGGCATCCTCGCGCGCGATGGTCGACAGTTGATTGATCATGCGCGAGCTTTCGGAGAAAATCTCTTCAGCGATGCGCTTGGACGTCTCGGCATCGAAGCTGAGAACCTCAACGTCGATCAAACCGGTGCCGGGCGCATAGGATATCCGAACCATGCGCTGCCAATATGCCAGCAATTCCTCGATCGAGGCGTCAGGCTTGAGCGCGAACACGGGATCGGAGCCATAGGGTTCGGAGTAGATCTGACGCAGATCGAGCGTACCATCAATCTTGGCGACCAGTTCGTGCGACTGGATGAATTCAAAAAGGATATCGCTGTCCGAGGAACTGGCCGTGGACAGGTTGGACAGGCCTCCAAGGATATCGACCGCCGAGGGCTGCTCTTCACGGCGGACAGTAAAGGCCACCGACGAGGCATATTGATCGCGGGCACTTTCATGAAGGTAGATCGCCGCGACCCCGAGCGGTGCCAGCACAAGCAACAAAAACGACAAGAGAATCCCGAAATGCCGAGGCTTGGGCCGGGCCGATGACGCGGGCGGACGGGCCTTAGGCTTGGCCGCCGGGGGCGCTTTCTTGGCCGGCTTTCCCGTGACCGCTTGCGTTTGGGGCGATTGATCATTCATTTCGGCTATGGCCTAAGGAGAAAATAAGTTAGATGTGCAACTTATAGTTTAGCAAAGAGCATACCGCAATGACAGCCTCGTCCGATACAGGCCAAGCCAAACCACAACGCCCCTTGCCCCCTGCGCCCGCCAGACATTGGACGGCGCGTGTTGTCGGGGCATTGCTTTTGCGTGAAATGTCCACCACCTATGGCCGATCACCGGGTGGTTATATCTGGGCCATCCTCGAACCGGTCGCCGCCATCGTGATGCTGGCGTTCGGGTTCTCGCTTTTGTTGCGCTCTCCTTCGCTTGGGACGAATTTCCTCTTGTTTTATGCCGGGGGCATCCTGCCGCTCAGGTTCTTTCAGGGCATCACTGGAAACGTGGGTACCGCCATCGCGTTCAACCGTCCGCTTATGGCCTATCCGCGTGTGACGTACCTTGACACGCTTCTGGCGCGGGGCCTGCTTGCGGTTCTGACGCAAACCATGGTGAGCGTGATCATCTTTGGCGGCATACTCATCACGCAGGACATACGGCAGAACATCGACCCGGCACCGATGCTTGAAGGATTCATGCTGTGTATCCTGTTGGGGGTTGGGCTTGGCACCTTCAATTGCTTCATGTTCCTGCGCTTCCCGATCTGGAAGTCGGTCTGGAATATTTTGACACGGCCCCTGATCTTGATATCGGGGGTATTTTATATTTACGAGGACCTCCCGCAAGTCGTTCAGGGCATCTTGTGGTTCAACCCGGTGCTGCACATCACCGGCATTGTGCGCAGCGGGCTGTATTCGACCTATGAGCCGACTTATATCTCGGTGCCTTATGTCGCACTTTTCGGTCTTGTCCCGATGGTGTTTGGGCTGTTGCTCTTGTGGCGGTTCGGGCGCGATGTCTTGCAGCGGTAGTTTTCAAAGGCGGGACCGCACGCGGCCGGACACCTAAAGCGTTTCGAATGTTACCAGAAACTCACCATACGTTCGAAGCACTTTAGCTGTCACCGACCACGAGGGTTCCCGTCATGGCAACCTCGCGATTCCGCAGGGCCGTCAGCCAACGCGCACTGCACGTGGCTGGCGGTTGGCCTCATGCGGGGCCGTTTCCCCGCCAGACCATTTCAACTTGTCGCGCTGAACCTGTTCGACTGGAAGGATATCCTGCGATTTATAGGCTAGGGCCTTGTCGACGTTCTGAACGTCGCGGCACAGGCGGCGCAGGCCGTCGGGTTCAAGGCTGGCGGCGTGATCGGTACCTTTCCATGTCCGGTCGAGAGTGAAATGCCGCTCGATATGCGAGAAACGCCCCTTGCCCTCGGCCTCCATCAGGCGGCCCACGGCCAAGGCGGCCACGTCCGCAGAAATCCCGAGGTGGTGACCGGAAAAGCCGATGCTTTTGACACGGTGGCCAAAGCGTTCCATCAACGTCTTGACCTCGAACAGGCAGATGTCCTCGAAGGCCACAGGATACCCCGAGGTGCAGCTGTAAACCACGAGATCATTTGCGCGGCCCCGCTCCTCGTAGAAATCGACCAGTTTTGCGATTTCATCACCGGTGGACATGCCGGTGGAAACATGGATCTCACCCTCAAAATTCTCGCACAGGTACCCCTGCAATTCGAAATGCTGATTGGTGGCCGACGGAATCTTGAGCAATGGCGGGTTGAGCGAGGTCATTTCCTTGGCCGAGGTCAAATCCCACACAGAGGTCGAATAAGCGATGCCGTTCCGCTTGCATTCATCGACCAGTTCCCGGTGCTGTTCGGTGTCCAGCTCTAGGAATTCGCGGTGCGCGCCATAGGTGGGGCCATAAGCATTTTCGGCCACGGGGTGCGGCCGGCTATACTCCTCTGGGGTGAGCAACTCTCGGTTGTGACGCTTTTGAAACTTGGCGACATCGGCTTTGCAGACATGGGCGGCAACGCGGATCAACTCTTTGGCGATCTCCAGATCACCCTTGTGATTGCATCCAATTTCCGCAATTACCTGAACAGGAGATGTGTTTTCAGCCATTTTGGACACCTTTGTTTTTGGAATGGAGATCAACCTGAGGCAGAATATAAAAACTGGGTATCCCGCTTTCCGAGATAAGTCAATTGCCCGCATAGCGTGTGTTTCGGGTTTGACTGAAGATCATGCGGGCGAGGCCGCCGCCCCGGCGATTTCCGTGATCATGCCTGCGCTGAATGCCGAGGCACATCTTGCGCGGGCTGTCGCATCGGTGCAGGTGCAGACGCGTTCAGACTGGGAATTGATCATCGCCGATGATGGGTCGTGTGACGGCACGCTTGCGCTGGCAGACTCTTTGGCGAAAGCGGATTCAAGGATCAGGGTTTTGCCCCCGACAGACAGCGACGCGCATGGTGCTGCCGCAGCGCGCAACAAGGCCATGGCCACCGCACGGGGCCGATACCTGGCCTTTCTCGATGCAGATGACGAGTGGCTGCCAGACAAGCTTCGTTTGCAGGTTGGCCGGATGGAGGCCGAGGCTTTGGCCCTGACCTTCACCGGTTTCTGGCGCGACAGGGGTGTGCGCCGATACGAGGTCAAGGTCCCCCCCAGAGTAACCCGAGAGGCATTGTTGCGCGGTAATGTCATGGGAACGCTGACCGTTGTCTGTGACCGTGAGCAACTGGGCGACGTCGCGTTTCCGGACCTGTCTTTGCGACAGGATTACGCCCTCTGGCTTAGTCTGCTGTGCCGGACCGAGGCATCACAGGCCCTTCAGGCCCCGCTTGCCGTGTCGCATGTCACGCCGGGGTCGTTATCATCCAATCGCTTGCGCGCCACGCGCGCCACATGGCGTGTCTACCGTGAATTTGCGGGGCTTGGCCGTCTGGCCGCGGCGGGATGCCTGACAAGCCATTTGGCGGGGCGGGTGTGGCGTGGCTGAACCGGGCGGCTTTGCAGGCAAATGGCAACGGGCATTTCAGGCGAACGCGATATGTCCAAGAATCTGATCATCACCGGGGCCAGCGGGCAGTTGGGCCGACAGCTTGTACGGCATCTTTCCGGGCACGGTCACCGCATCACGGCCGTGGCAGGGACGAATCCGGGGCGGATTTCCGGGGCGTGCGAGGTCGTGTCGGTTGATCTTGCAGCTTGCCCCCTGCCCAAGGGTTTGGCGACTAAGGACTGTACAATTATTCACCTTGCCGGGACGGTCCCGCGTGAGGCTGAACGAACAGACCCGTCGGCCTCGGGCAATGTCGCCATGGCCCGCAATCTTGCACAGGTACGGCCGAAACGCTTGATCCTGCTAAGTTCGCTGGCCGCATCGGTTGCCGAAAAGTTTCCAGACACGGCCCGACAATACGGGCAGGAGAAACTGGCAGTCGAGGCAATCTTTGGCGATGTATTGTCGAAGGAGGCGGTTGTGACCCTGCGGCCACCAGCGATCTACGGGCCGGGGATGTCCGGCCCGATCACACAGCTTGCCGCCCTCGTGGGGCGGGGGCTGCCCTTGCCCTTGGCGTCGGTCACAACTGCACGCCCCTATGTGTCACTTGGCAACCTGTTGTCCTTGTTCGATTGCCTTCTGGACGCGGGTTCGGATGACTGGAGCAGTCTGACGGATGTCCCGCTCGAGGTGCATGATGGCCACTTGGTGCGCACTTGCGATCTGGTCCGGCACCTTGCCGTCGCGCAGGGCAAGCAGGCACGCCTAGTCCCAGTTCCTGCCCGACTATTGAGTTTGGCCGGACGGGTTGCCGGCAAAAGCGAGCTTGTCGCGGGGGCGCTCGATCCGGTGCCTTGCGATATTGATATGTCGCGGCTTGCCGCCATTGGCTGGCATCCGGTCGAACGGATGCCAGGCAGCTTGCGGTTTCTCGGCGAAGGGGCATGAGGCCCTACGACTAGCCCTGTCGCGCCGCATCGCCCCGGCCACGCCCGGCAAAGGTGCCGAGAATTAACCGGATATCGCCCACCAAGCTGCGGCTTTGCAGGTATTCCGCATCTGCCTGCGCCAGACGCCGGGGCGTGGACATGTCGATACCGCGCAATTGCGCCAGCCCGGTGATGCCGGGGCGGGCCGCGAAAACGCCGCGCGCTTCGCGCTCGGCAATCAAATCCGACTGTATGGGCAGGCACGGGCGCGGCCCGACAAAACTCATGTCGCCGCGCAGGACATTCCAGATCTGCGGCAGTTCGTCGATCTTGAGCCGACGGATCACGCGGCCGACGCGGGTCACCGCCCGTGCATCCACCTCATGACTGCCGAGGGTTCTCGTTCCCTTGGACATGCTGCGCAGTTTCCATAGCACGAAAGAGGTCTGACCCAGACCAACACGTTCTTGCCGGAAAAGCGGGGTGCCAGAGGTCTCAAGCCGTATGGCCACGGCGGCCGGAAGACACAGCGCCACGGCCAGCGGCAAAAGCAGGAGGGCAAGCCCGATATCAAGCAAACGCTTCACCATTCCTGCGCAGCCCTTTCCGATTTCAGGATATTTGCCCCACGACGCTTTGACAGCGCTCGTAAAGCCAATCCTGAATGCCCTTCAGGTCGTCGCGGTAGGCCTGGTTGTTTTCCAGGATATCGACAGAGGCGCGATATAGATCGTCTGACAGATGTTCGCGCTCGACGGGAATGCCCCAGTCGGGGCGCTCGATATCGTCAAGGAAGAACTGCATCTTGGGATGCGAAACGAGGCTCAGGATCGGAATCCCCAGACCGAAGGGGATCATGCTGGCATGTCCGCGCATGCCGACCACCAGGCCCGCCTTTCGGTAAAGGTTGTAGCCGTCTTCGCAGCTCATGTCATAGAAACCGTGAACGGGCATTTCGATCCCGTAATGCTCATAAAGGTCCTTGCCCAGCTTTTCATCACGCGGCAGATGCGCGGCCAATTCGACCGAGACGCCATCCGTCTGCAAATTGCTGACGTAGCTGGCCATGTGATCGAGGAACACCCCGTAGGTATCACCAAAGCGGCGTTCGCTACGGTCGAAGGCGGCATTGAGGAAAACCCGGTTTTGCGTTGCGGGGACGTCAATCGCCTCAAGCTCATCCGGGATGAGCCGCGACAGGATGGTTGTGGGACAGGGCATGTAGCTGACCTTCTCCTGAAGGTCTTTTGGCAACAGGGCCTTTATTTGGGAAATGGACCCGGAGTTGCGCAGACCGACGATCGAGGATTGATTGACCAAGCCGTGCAGTGAGCGTCGGAAGGTGTCGCCTTGGAAACCCTGGCCCTGAAAAAGGTTGTAGCCGACCGCGATCACGTAAATCGGAACATCAATACGCTTCAAGTTTTCCAGCGTGACATTCCATTGCCAACCACTGTCGCCATTCGGAGAGGTATCCGGGAGAAAAAGGCCGCCGCCGCCGATAACAAGCCCGTCAAGATCATTTAGTGCCCGCACCTGCGCCTGATCGAACTGTTGATGGACGTGGAACGCGGTCCATTCCGACACTGGTTTCCAGTGGGCGATGGTGTCCCGGATCGTCGGCGGCAGCGCCAGATCACCGAAATTGCCGCCGGGCGCGACGTAGAAGGCAGCGTGGCCCAGCCTACGATTTTCCGCCACGCCGGGGACGGACACGCGCATCTCGTCGTTGAAGACCTGTTGGCATCGGTTGCGGATGGTCTGAACACGCCCGTTAAACAAATCCAGCTCAAGCGAGGCAAGCGCGAGGTTGTGGGCCTCGTCGTAACGGTGCTGAATCCAGCGGATTTCGGATTGCAGACCAAGTGCGCGCGCCTTGTGAGTCCGGTCGATCATGGCGAGATGCAGGACATTGAAGGCTTCATCGTAGCGTGACGTGGCCATCAGCGCCCGCGCGAAAAGCATGATGTCACCGGGATCAACCGAGGCAGGCGTGGTCGCAATCTGTTTGCCCATCAATTTGGTCGCTTCATGAAAACGGCCAGCGTTGACAAGGTCTTGGGGGCTTACGGTTTGCATGTGGTCTGTTCCTTGCTCGTCTGTCCTAGCGCATCGAGATGACGGTTTCGGTCACCCGGCGCGCGTGGGAAAGGATCCAGTCCTTTTCGGCATTGGAATTATGCGCTTTCGAATGCGGAACCTTGAGGGCATCTTCGACCCGGTACATGCCGCTGGCATAGAAATCGAAGCCGATCAGGTCGATCACCGGACTCACGTTCAAATGGTCAATCGTGCGCAGCATGTTGAATCCCACCGTTGGGATCGCGCCCTTGTCACCAATCAACCCAAGGCGTCGGGCAGGCCAACTAAGGCTGCTGTCACCCAGATAGGTCTGCATACCCGGGCGGATTTTTTCGTGTACCGAGGCCTCCCACAAGTCGCGCTTGCCGGATACCAGAATGCGAACGTCGACCGGGACATCCAGGTTATAGTGATAAAGGTGAACCGCTGCGTGGATATCGGTCCGCTGTCCCGTGTGGCGCGGGTCGATCACGAAGGAGTTGAAGCGCATGACAAGGTCGTAGCTGTCGATCTTTTCGCCCAGTTCGTGTTCCAACAGCAGTTGGGAATTCGCGACGAGGCAAATGGATTTACCGGCAAGGAAGTTGCGGAAATTCTCAATGCTCATCTTCCGGGTATCCTGCGCGGCAGTCGATCTTGGCCCGATGTTCAGCCTTGGTGCTTTTAGGTCTGCAATGGCCCTGAGCACAGGGCCATATTCCGGCGCGCCCAAACGTCCCGTCGCGACAAGCGATTTCCACCACACGTCAAGGGCTTGCATACGCACAAAGGTCGGGCGGGTCGGGTTCAGATCCACCCAATCGACACCATTGGCCTTCAGCATCGCATCGATGTCTTGAAACTTGCGTTCCTGATGCTCCCACCTGATCGGGTTGGTTTTCAGTTTCTTCCTGGCCTTCTTGGCCTGCGCATAGAAATCCTTGGCGGCACCCCATTCGTGGTTTGCCGCGGCACATTGTGCATGAAAAAGCATGGTCTCCGGGCCTGCGAACCCAGTCATCTGGATCGCCGTAGAGATCAGGCGCGCCGCGGGCAAGTCACCTATGGCGATCGCCGCGCGCCCGCAATTGAGCGCCGTATCGTTCAACCCGAAATCCTTGGCATACCAATGCTTCTTCCCAAAGGTCAGCCGGACGTGCATGGAATGCTCAGCGCTGTCGTAAATCGCCAGAAAGGCGTCCCGCAGCCCTGCAAGAGCATCAGACCCTTCCTGATCACGCAGCAATTCTGCAACCCTTCGGTTGCACCCCGCAAAACCCGGATCAGACATGACAGGATAAGCTGCGTCCACCACCTCCAAGGGCTTGAGTTGATCGCTTGGCTTGGCGTCTCGCGGCACGGGCGTGATGATACGCTTTCGCAGCCTGTGCAAAGTCTTGCGGGCCTTGATGTAGCTTTCTTTTTGCGCTTCCAGCATCATATCCGGCTTTTTTCAGGAGGTTGAAAGGAGGGCCGGGTCGCTGACCTCTTCGACAAGTCGTCGCCAGGTTTCCCGGTGAGCCTCCAAGGTGTAGCGTTGTCCGACATTCGACGCCGCCTCAGACATGCGCTTCAGCCTGTCTTGATCATTCAGCAGCGCGACGACAGCGTCAGCGGCGGCCTCAGCGTTCCCATTCTCGACCAAAACGCCATCGACGCCATCCTCGATGACCTCGGCGGGTCCATAGTTCAGGTCATAGGCAACAAAGGGCGTCCCGACCGACATCGCCTCAAGGATAGTCAGCGGCAAGCCTTCGTAATAGGAGGTCATGACCGTCAGCGCCGCGCTTGCAAAGGCCTCAAGCGGTCGTTCGGTAAAGCCACGCATATGCACGACATCGGACAGCCCCGCGTCAGCGATCTTTGCCCTCAACCACTGTTCCTGGTCTCCGCCGCCATAGACCTCGAAGCGCGTTTCCGGACGCGCTTGCGATACCTTGGCAAAGACGTCGACCAGATGATCCAGCCGCTTCTGATAAGAAAGCCGCCCCACGAAAACGACAGTGTTCGGGTCACGCCGGACTGACTGTGCAGGCACCGGCAAAACCGGGTGATTGACCTTCACAAGCGGCATCTCGGGGAACCGTTCTTGCAAATCGCTTTGCTGCCTTTCGGTCAGCGCCACTACCTTATGCACATTCGTCAGGTTGGTCAGGAACGGAACCCAGATGTCTTTCACCGGGTCGTCCGCCGTGAAAGGATACTGGGTGTGATTGTTGTGCAAGACCGAGATGCCCTTGATCCTGGGCGATGAGAACGCCCGGATAACATTCTGCGAGATGTTCTCGCCGTCGGCGATCGCAACGATGTTGGGTGTATGGACAAAATATTCCTCGATGCGGCGCGCGACGAGGGTGGCATAGGGCGCAGGCGTCGAGGCATCATCACTGGTCGTCGCCAATCCAAGGCCTAGCGGTGCCGTCATATCGACGTCACACAACACACCACGCCCGGCACAGATCAGCCGCCGTTTTGCAGGAAGGCCCGTCTGGGGGCAGAAATCGTCGATGTACAGCGGCGCGCCGGTGGTGTCATGCACCCAAGCCTGCAACAGCCCGCCCGAGGGTCCGAAGGTTTCTTGCCGCCTGATGGTGCCACTCCGGAAGTAGCTGATGCTGTGGCGTAGAACATCACCGACATAATAGCGATGCGCGATGAGGCGCCCATGCTTATGAACCTCGCGTGGTTCGGCCTCGGCCGGAAGGTCGGGGGTCAACGGCGGCGCGGAAAGCGCATTGATGCGGTCCTGGTAGGTCTCAAGAAGGTCTTGGACAAAGATCACGTCATTGCATGGGTGCAAGATTCCATCCTTGCGTAACGCGGCCAAGGCAAGCCCATGATCGGCGGATTTATCCATGATAATGAACACGACCTTGTACCCAAGCTCATGCAGAAAGGCACCACGGTCAAAGACCGAACGCGCACCACCCGCAATGGCCCGCGTCAAGCGCCTTTGAAACAAGAGAACACAGGGCTTTCCTTGGTCGTGTTTCGGGGCGATGATTTCGTCACGCATAATGACACTCAACCTTTGTCGAAAATGAAATAAGCCGGCTGTTCATGCCTTCGTGTCTCGACGCCCCTCCCGCGAAAGGCCAACTCAGCGGCCTGCAACCGGCGCAGGCTTTGTCAAATGCTTCTCCAGCGCCAGCATTCTTGCCTTGAGGTCTTTGATTTCGCGCGCTTGGTGATGCAGGATACTGACCATGGTGCGCTGACGGATCTCATCCGGGCAATCCAATGGAAGCGCGCCCGAAATCTGCTCACGCGGGGCCTTTTCCGCCACAACCCAAAGGAAATACCCAAGGCCGCCGCTCTTGCTGATGCGGTAGCCCTCGCTGCGCAGCAAACCATCGAGGGTCCGCAGGGAAAAATAATTCAGGTGCTCGGCCCAGAAAAACCGATCGAGGTTGCCACTGTAGGGGCGGTCGATGTGGGGAATCTCGATGTAGAGTTTTCCGTCAGGTTTCAGTTCCGTTCGAATGCGTTGCAGGATGCGTCGCGGGTCCGGCACATGTTCGAGAACGTGACACATCGTAATCACGTCATAGGCGGCTTCCTCCACCGGGCGCTCCTCGTAGAGGCATGGCGCCATTTCAAAACCAAAGTGCTTTTGGCTGATCCGGGCGTAGTAACCATCCGGCTCGCACCCGGTCACGTCGAAACCAACTTCCGACCAGCATTTCATGAAAAAGCCCAGACTGGCCCCGATATCGTGTAGCCGCCCCTTGGCGGCAATCAGATCCGGGGCGTTGGCCTTGATGTTGGCAAAGCGACGTTCCGCCATTTCGCGCGCACGCGTCTCCGCCTTCAGGACACGGTCGATGGTTTCGGGCTCGAAATCATCTTTCTCATGCGTACGATAGTCTCCGTCCTGACGCGAAATATCCGGCACATAGACAAAGCCACAGCCCATGCAGACCTTGGTATCGAATTTCTTTCCGCGCCCTTGATCGTAAATCAGTTGGGGCCTCCGCGACCCGCAGACAGGACAGGCTCGTGTCGAAAAATTGCTATTCGGTTCTGTCTTTCCGACACTCATGCCAAATCCTTCCTTGCGGCATCCCGCAAAGCCACTCTCGCTCGAACCGAGCCCACCTCGGGTTCGACCTTGAAAAGGGCCGCCCGAACGCAACCTTAAATACGCTTTTGAAAAAATTAATGCAACTTTAGATTTATCACTCGAGTGGCAATTCCATAGATTTCGACCGCACTCAAAGAAAGGTTAAGATCGTGTCAACGAAGGGCGTGTCTACTTAAAGAACGATCAATATCGCGGTCGATATCACAGGGGCATCCGCGCGCATTGGCGCCGCAATCAAGGAGTCCCCGATGTCGAACCTGTCTTCAAATCTTTCGCTGCCCTATATTTTACCCTCGCAAGCGCAAAAACATGTCACCCACAACGAGGCCCTGCACCGGCTTGACCGCCTCGTACAGCTTTCCGTCCAGGCCATCGGCGCGACCACCCCACCCGCAGCACCGGAAAACGGAGAGATACATGCCCTCGGCAATAACGCCACCGACGCCTGGGCCGGGCAGGACGGCAAGCTGGCCAGCTTTGCCGATGGCGCATGGGATTTTCTGACCCCGCAGGACGGGTGGCGCGCGTGGAATCTTGGCGATGATACGCTGAACGTTTATTCCTCAGGCGCTTGGTTGCCCGTCGTGCCGCCCCTGCAAAACCTTGATGGGTTGGGTGTGGGGACCACTTCGGATGCCGCCAACAAGTTCGCCGTGGCCTCGGATGCCGCCTTGTTCACCCATGCGGGGACGGATCACAGGCTTGTCGTCAACAAGGCGGGTGCCTTGGATACCGCCTCGATCCTGCTACAATCGGATTGGTCTGGCCGTGCCGAAATTGGGCTGACCGGTGACGACGACCTTCACTTCCGGGTCAGCCCGGACAACAGTGCCTGGACCTCCGCCCTGATCCTGCGTAGCGATGACGGGGTTACGGACGCCACGTGCCTTCGGTCCGGGCGCATCGACATTGGCAACGACAGCGTCGGGTACATTGCCACGCCCGGCTCCGGCGGGATGCTGGCCATAACCTCGGTACACCCGTCCTTCCCTCAGGCGGGATTCAGCGGGCTGTATACCTATGATACCGGGCCGTCCTTGATGCTTGTCGAACTCGCGGCTGGCCCGGACATCGAAAACCTGAATGCCTCCCCCCTCACGGGCACCACGGGTACGGATAGCAAGGTGTCCATCAGTGTTGGCACCGGGGAAATCCAGATCGAGAACAGACACAACGCGTCGCTGTTCTTTTCCTACACTTTTCTGAATACCTACTGACCGGACATCGCGCGCCGCCTAGCAGGCGGCGCGCACCTCATTCACGACCGTTTCAAGCACATTCTCAAGCAGGTTCAGATCTTCGGCCTCGCCCATGACGCGGATCAATGGTTCGGTTCCCGATTTGCGGATCAGCAACCGCCCGCCGCGGCCCAGCCGTTTTTCAGCCTCTTGAATCGCTGTCTGCACCGCGTCCACTTCCAACGGGGCCTTATCCGCCGCATAGCGCAGATTGACCAGCTTCTGGGGGATCGGCGTAAAGACCCGGGTGAGCCTGCTGGCCTTGTCGCCGGTTTCGACCATGGCAGACAGGAATTGCAAAGCGCCGATCAACCCGTCTCCGGTGGTGGCGTAATCGGTCATCACGATGTGGCCGGATTGTTCACCACCAAGGTTGAAGCCGCCCTCGCGCATCCGCTCCACGACATAGCGGTCGCCCACCTTGGTCCGTTCAAGCGCAATACCGCGGTCTTCCAGAAAACGTTCCAGCCCAAGGTTTGACATCACCGTCGCCACCAGCGCGTTACCGGCCAAACGCCCCTGTTCGGCCCATCGCGTCGCGATCAGACCCATGATCTGGTCCCCGTCGGCAATCTCGCCCTTTTCATCAATCAGGATCACCCGGTCGGCATCTCCATCCAGACAAATGCCAAGATCGGCCCGCGTTTCGCGAACCCGCCGCGCCGCCACCTGCGGATGGGTGGAGCCGCATTTTTCGTTGATGTTGAATCCATCCGGCGACACGCCGATGGGGATCACCTCGGCGCCCAGCTCCCACAAGACCTTGGGCGCCGCGTTATAGGCCGCACCATTGGCGCAATCCAATACGATCCGCAGCCCGTCAAGGCGCAACCGCCGGGGAAATGTCGTCTTGGCATATTCCACATAACGCCCCCGCGCATCCTCAAGGCGCCGGGCGCGCCCGATGGCCTGTGGATTTGCCGGGGAAACCCCTTCGTGATAAAGCCGCATGATCTCGGCCTCGGCCTCATCCGACAGCTTGAACCCATCGGGACCGAAAAACTTGATCCCGTTGTCGGTCGCCGGGTTGTGACTGGCCGATATCATCACCCCCACATCGGCGCGCATCGAATGCGTCAGATAACCAATGGCGGGCGTCGGCACCGGCCCCAAAAGGAACACGTTCATCCCAGTCGATGTAAAACCCGCCGTCAGTGCATTTTCGATCATGTAGCCCGACAGGCGCGTGTCCTTGCCGATGACAACACGATGCTCTTGCTGGTCACGCCGGAAATAACGCCCCGCCGCTGCGGCAAGCCTCATCGCGACCTCCGCGGTCATCGGCCATGAATTGGCCTTCCCGCGCACCCCGTCGGTTCCGAACAGCGTCTTTTGGCCCATGTTGACGTTCCTTTGTCCAACAGCCTGCCTACAATGGAGCATTCCTTATAGGAACCGATGCACGGCAACAACATTTGCGTTACCGACGCATTCCGCCATGATTGCACCCCAATCACAAACTCAACCCTTGTTTGCAAATCTTGTTGAAACGTGAAAAGTGGTGTCAGCAATCAGAAGTCAGATTTTCAAGATGAAAACAGAACCCGAGGCATTCACGCCCCTTCCTGCACCAGTCCCCGATCGCCCCTGCCCTGCCTGTTGCGAATTTTCGCTGACCCATCAAAGCGACTATCCCTCCACCGTCGCCCCTTTTGCAGAACAAACGGTTCTTTACTGCACGCGTTGCGGTCTTGGTCATGTCCCCGATGCGGCCAAATTGCTGGCCACCTACTATCGCGAGGACTACGCCAAGACGAACCGCAAGGATCGCGAGGTCGCGCCCGAGACGTATTTTTCCGAGGCACATCGCGAAAGGTCCCCGATGATGCAGCGCTATTTTCGACGCGCGCGCAATCAAGTCACCTGCCTCAAACGTCACGGTGGACGGTTCAATCGGGTTCTCGATTTCGGTAGCGGCCCGGGGTATCTGCTCCATGTCAGCCACGCCAAGGAACCGCATGCCTTCGAGCCTGACGTCGCCTCTGCCAAGTACCTCGACCACATCGGCGCACGGCAGTACGAAACGCTTGGCACGGTTCCACGGAACCATTTCGACATCATCGTCGCATCGCATTCCATCGAACACCTTGTGGGCGAAGAGTTGCGAACAACCCTGAAACA
>DATFKJ010000222.1:0-4317 GCA_035268705.1 Roseovarius sp.
GTTAGGTAAGACAGCTTTGATGAATTCCCATTCCAGATCGCTCATGTCTGATCGCGCCACTTGCATCCTCCCGCCCGTTGTTTGGACAAAATGAATCACAAACTTATGCTCCTAAACAAGAATTAATGGGTGTGTTGCCTAGTTTTGCCGGCCGCCTTGCTGAGCTCCTCGACGGTCTTTTCATCCGAAGGCGTCAGGTAGAGTTTCACGCCAGCGTTGCCTTGCAGCGCACGGCGGGTGTTCTCGCCATAGATTTCATCGAGGGCGGGGATGGTTTGGGTGATGACGGCCAGATGACCGCGGTAGGTCCGCAGGGTCTCGATGCTTTCGACCACGATGGGCATCTTGCCGAGACGATTGAATTCGTCGAGCATGATCATCACGGGCCAGGGCTCGTCGGGGCCGGGATCCTTTTCCTGCATGACGGAGAGGAGATCGGAGAAGAAGAGCCGGATCAGCGGCGCGAGGGGTTTCACCATCAGCGGCTGGACGACGAGATAGACCGAAAAATGCCATCGAGAAAGAGATCAGGGGCATGGCCCCGGAAGGTCGGGCCGCCATCCGGCAGGCCAAGGCGAAACCGATCTTTGACGACCTGGAAGCGTGGCTCCACGCGCAGCTGCCCAAAATCTCGGGTAAGTCGCCGCTGGCAAAGGCAATCCGCTACGCCTTGGGGCGGATGCCAAAGGCGCGCCCTTATCTCAGCAACGGTCACTTGGAGCTGGATAACAACACCGCCGAGCGCGCCGTCAAACCGGTGGCCATCGGACGCAAGAACTGGATGTTCTCAGGCTCTGAAGGTGGCGGCAAAGCCATGGCCATCGCCTTCACACTCATCGAAACCGCAAAGCTCAACAAAGTGGACCCCCAAGCCTGGCTCACATGGGCGCTCGCCCAGATCGCCGATCATAAAATCACGCGGCTGGACGAGCTGATGCCATGGCGCTATGCTGCCCAAGCAGCGTAACACGCCGCATCGGAACAACGCCAGAGCGCCATCACCGGACGGTCGCTCTACACGACCTGAAGAACGCATTGTTTCCCAAAAGAGGTATATCTTTTGCCTCATTTTCCGTGTACAAAGATTCGAGTGGAGGTTAGTGCCCGCGTGATAAATTTATTTTCCCCCTTCCTATACTTGTCGCTTGAAGAGCATTCACATGCATGTGTGGCTGCTTCGGGCACGCGCTCATTTTGCGACGACGCGCGCTCCAGGCCTCGCATGCCTAAGCAGTTGGTCGTGTCTGTACCCGCCGTGTCCTGCGGGGCTCGGGCCTGCGAGGTGGTTTGACCATGGCGGGTGGCATCATGCGCATCGGTGGATCGGCTGATCAAGGATATTCATTTAACGCGTCACGGGGTATGGAAGCATGGCTCGCCAGCCAAGCCATGTCCCTGGTGTTCACGACGTACGAGACTGGTAAGATCTTTATGGTGGGGGCGTCTGGCGAGGGTCGGTTGAATTTTTCAGAGCGCACCTTCCCCCGGCCCATGGGGTTGGGTGTCCATGACAACGGGTTTTGGGCTGGAACGCTGCATCAGGTCTGGCGGTTTGATAATTACCTTGAGCCGGGTGCGCGGTACAAAGGCCATGATGCCCTGTATGTGCCCTCCATGGCCTACACGACGGGCGACGTTGATGTGCATGACATCCACATGCAGGGGCAGGGCAATCGCTTTTGGCGCTAAGCCTTTGCTATGTTTGTAAGAATGGAACGCAGGAAGGCGTCATCCCAGCCTGCGCGCTTGAGCTTGATCGAGAGTGACGACTTCGACTTGTCCTGACGGACGACATCGAGGGCACGCCGCCGAAGGACGGCGATGTTGCCCGGGGCGTTATCCTTCCGGCTGCGTGCAGCATCTTCCCGGAAGGAGACGTCAAGCTGCCAATGCAGGGCGTTTTCGATTAGCCAGTGATCGCGGACCGTGGTGAGAAGGATGTCAGGCGTGGGCATCCACGACAGCGCAAAATAGCGCGTCTCAGAAGTCACCTTTCCATCTAATTCGCGGCTTGCGTCGATCCGTCCAAACGCCTTCAACCCTGGGAATTCATGATATTCTCCCAATGACTTGGCCGATACGATGGTTGCCTTTCGGACTTCCTTGCGCCCGTGATTTTTTTCCTCTGTCATAGCCTGCTGTCGATGATCGATCGCGCCGCTGAAGCAACCGCGCGCATCGGACAGAAGCGACTCCTGGTTGCCCTTCAGGGCGAGGCACCAATCGCCACCACCCGCGTTGATCGCCTCAACCGTACCGCGATTGCAGTGGAGCGCATCGCCGGTCACAACCTTCCCGCGCAGTTCAATCAAACCCAAGGCTTCGATCGCGGCCTTAAGCTCGGTTCCCCGATCCGCAGGTACGGTGGCTAGCGTCAGGCGCAGCCGCGCAGCGTAGGCGGTGACCATCATGCGCGTACGCGCACTTTCCGATTTATCACGTGCGCCCCGAAGTGCCTTACCGTCGATGGCGATCACATCACCGTCCTTGAGCAACGCCGCAACGTTGGCAAGAACCTTTCCAAAGGCCGCGTCCAACGCCTTAGGGTCGATCATGCGGAAGACATCCGAGAAGGTGTCATGTGATGGGATTGCATGCTTCAGCTTCAGGAAGTCCCTGAAAATATGTTCTTTTGCGCGCCCAAACGCTGCCATCTCTGCACAGGAGCTCGCTCCGCAAAGGACCGAGACGAAGGCGATCACAAGCAATTCGGCAAGGTCATGGCGCGCGTTGCTGGCGCGTTGATCAGGGACGTCTTCGAAAGCGGACAGGAAAATCTGCATCGGCAAAAGGGCTCCGTAAGGTTGCCCTACACCACAGAATCCAACTTCGGCTCAGACGCAAGCCCACTCAAGCGGCCCGACAGATCCAAAAGCGATTCCCCTGCATGCAGGGGGACGGACCCTTGTTCGCCGCGACGCAGTTCAATTGCATTGCTGAACCCCGGCCGGGCAAGAGCTTTCGAGTTCTATGGCACCCCCTCTTCATTGATCGGTTTGCAGCAGAGGACCGGTGCCATCTGAACGGTATCGCCATGGAAGGCGGCGTGCCGCGTTACGTGACGTGCGTGTCGACCACCAATGTTGCGGAAGGATGGCGCGAACATCGCCGCGACGGGGGTGTTGTGATTGATGTCGCCACGGGCGAGACTGTCGCCACCGGTCTGTCGATGCCCCATTCGCCGCGCCTGCATGACGGCCGGTTGTGGATTTTGCAATCGGGCACGGGCGAGCTTGGTCACTTGGATGTCGCGACTGGCAAGTTCGAGCCGGTCTGCTTTTTCCCGGGCTTTGCGCGGGGACTGGTCCTGCACGGGGATTTTGCCATCGTGGGCGTATCCTTGCCGCGTGACAAGACGGCGGTGTTTCAGGGGTTGGCCCTGCAGGATCGGCTTGCAGCCGAGCGAATCTCAGCGCGCTGCATGATTGCGATTGTCGATTTGCGCACGGGTGACCTGCGTCATTTCATCGATGTGGGGCCGCCGGTGTCCGAGATCTGGGATGTGGCTGTCATTCCCGGCGTGAAGCGGCCGCACCTGATCGGCCTGCAAAAGGACGACATCCGATTTATCGTCAATCCCGAGGCGGGTGCTGCGCCGCCATGGGCGAGCTCCGGCGCGCCCACCAAGGCCCAACCCAAATTGAACCGTTCAACATCACCAACACAAGAGAAGGTCTGATAAAATGCCACTGGATACACATACGATAACGCTGTCGCCCGAGATCCTCGAGAAATTGCAGGCTCAAGTGACATTCCCCGACGCGGCGGCGATTAACGCTTTTGTGGCAGACGCGATCAATAGCTATTTGCAACTGGGGCAGCTCCATCAAAGCGGTGGCCAGTTCCAGTTTGTCGCGGACGGGCGCGAAGACCCTGTCGTGCTGCATTTTCCGTTTCAACCCAATCCCGCCCAGGACGCCAAAGGCTGACACAAGGCACTCGGGTCAGGACGGGTTTAGTCCCCTCCTGACCCTACCTGACGCCCCCCAAAAAAGGATCTGAATCATGGCCCGTAGTTATACTTTCATCGGAACCGAGGCGGGGGACAATTCTGGGTTTTCCGTGTCCTCTGCGGGGGATGTGGATGGCGACGGGCGCGACGATCTCATCATCGGGGCCGTCAGCGCTGACGGGGGCGGGAGCGGTTCCGGGGAGAGCTACCTGATCACGGCGGCGGACCTGTCCGCGGCGGACGCGGCCGATGGCAGCACCGACGGCGTGATCGATCTCGACAATGTCAACGAGCAATCCACCTCCTACCAGTTCATCGGAACCGAGGCGGATGACCAGGTTGGGTTTTCCGTGTCCTCTGCGGGG
>DATFKJ010000223.1:0-3225 GCA_035268705.1 Roseovarius sp.
CTTGATGACCGGCACCATGCTTCCCGTCACCCCCGAATAAAAAAGCCCCGCACCAAAGGCACGGGGCTGAGTCTAAGTCCGGGTTCGGTTTAGGCCGTCAGCCCCTCCGGCTCGGACAACTCGTTCGCGCGGCAGCAAGCCGTGACAGTATTTGCCAGCAGGCAGGCGATGGTCATCGGGCCCACCCCCCCCGGCACTGGCGTGATTGCCCCGGCCACCTTGGCGCAGCTCTCAAAGTCGACATCGCCCACCAGGCGGGTTTTGCCTTCACCCTTCTCCGGCGCGTCGATCCGGTTGATGCCGACATCAATCACCGTCGCACCCGGCTTGATCCAGTCGCCGGGCACCATTTCCGCACGGCCCACTGCGGCGACAACGATATCGGCGCGGCGCACGACTTCGGCGATATCCTTGGTCCGGCTATGGGCAATCGTCACGGTACAGCTATCGCCAAGCAGAAGCTGGGCCATGGGCTTGCCCACGATGTTCGACCGGCCAATAACGACCGCGTCCAGCCCCGACAGGCTCCCATGATGATCGCGCAGCATCATCAAACAGCCCAAAGGTGTGCAAGGGACCATGCTTTTTTGCCCAGTGCCTAGCAATCCCACGTTGGAAATATGGAAGCCATCCACATCCTTGGCCGGGTCAATCGAGTTGATAACCAGATCCTCGTTCAGGTGCCCGGGCAATGGCAATTGCACCAGAATCCCATGTACCGCCGGATCGTTGTTCAGCTTGTCGATCAGCGCCAGCAGGTCCTCTTCCGAGGTATCCGGTTCAAGTTTGTGTTCGTAGGAGTTCATGCCCGCTTCGACGGTCTGCTTGCCCTTCGAGCGCACGTAAACTTGGCTGGCCGGGTCTTCGCCCACCAGAACCACCGCCAAACCCGGTGTGATCCCATGCTCTTCCTTCAGGCGCGACACATGGCCCGCCACCTTTTCCCGAACCGTGGCCGCAAAGGCCTTCCCGTCAATGATCTGCGCCGTCATGTCTTATCCTTCGTCATTGGCGAAGGCGGGGTAAAACCCCGCCCTACACAAGATATAGGCCGGGTTTTACCCGGCCCGTTCTTAGAACAACCCTTCGATCTCACCTGCGTCATTGAGGCAGATCTTCTCGGCCGCAGGGGTCCGCGGCAGGCCCGGCATCGTCATGATCTCACCACAGACCACCACGACAAACCCGGCACCGGCACTCAGGCGCACTTCGCGCACCGGAACCGAATGGCCCGTGGGCGCGCCCCGCAAGGTCGGATCGGTCGAAAAGCTGTACTGTGTTTTCGCCATGCAGACCGGCAGCTCCCCGTACCCTTGATCTTCCCAGAGCTTCAACTGGTCGCGGATCTTTTGATCGGCCAGCACCTCGTCGGCACGGTAAATCGACTTGGCGATACGCTCGATCTTCTCGAACAGGGGCAGATCGTCGCGATAAAGCGGCGCGAACTGACTCTGACCGCTTTCCGCCACCTCGGCCACGCGGGTCGCCAATTCCTCGGCACCGGCACCCCCATCGGCCCAGTGACGGCTGACGATGGCTTCGCTGCCTTGGCTTTCGACGTACTCCTGAACCGCCGTGATCTCGGCGTCGGTGTCTTTGACAAAGTGGTTGATCGCCACGACGACCGGCACCCCAAAGGATTTCAGGTTGCCGATGTGGCGGCCAAGGTTGGCGCAACCTTCCTTCACCGCATCCACGTTTTCTTCGCCAAGGTCATCCTTGGCCACGCCGCCGTTCATCTTCATCGCCCGCACGGTCGCCACCAGAACAACGCAATCGGGCGCCAGACCTGCCTTGCGGCACTTGATGTTCATGAATTTCTCGGCACCAAGGTCCGCCCCGAACCCGGCTTCCGTCACCACATAGTCGCTGATTTTCAGCGCGGTCGAGGTCGCAATGACCGAGTTACAACCATGCGCGATGTTGGCGAAGGGACCACCATGCACGAAGGCGGGGTTGTTTTCCAAGGTCTGCACAAGGTTCGGCTGCATCGCGTCTTTCAGAAGAACGGTCATCGCGCCTTCGGCCTTGATGTCGCGGCAGTAAACCGGCGTGCGGTCGCGACGATAGGCCACGATCATCGCGCCCAGACGCTCTTCGAGGTCCTTGAGGTCTTTGGCAAGACACAGGATCGCCATGACTTCCGAGGCCACGGTGATGTCGAAACCACCTTCGCGCGGGAACCCGTTGGCGACGCCACCAAGGCTGACATTGATCTGACGCAGGGCGCGATCGTTCATGTCGACCACACGGCGCCATTGCACGCGGCGCACGTCGATTTCCTGTTCGTTGCCCCAGTAGATGTGGTTGTCGATCATCGCCGAAAGAAGGCTGTGCGCACTGGTGATGGCGTGGAAGTCACCGGTGAAGTGAAGGTTCATGTCCTCCATCGGCACGACTTGGGCGTACCCGCCACCCGCGGCGCCACCCTTCATACCGAAGTTCGGCCCAAGCGAGGCTTCGCGGATACAGATCATCGCCTTCTTGCCGATCCGGTTCAGGCCATCACCCAGACCCACGGTCGTGGTCGTCTTGCCTTCACCCGCCGGGGTCGGGTTGATTGCGGTCACAAGGATCAACTTGCCGTTCTCGTTCCCCTGGACCGAGTTGATGTAATCCTGACTCACCTTGGCCTTGTCATGGCCATAGGGCAGCAGATGGTCACTGGGAATGCCCAGCTTGTCACCGACCTCTTGAATCGGCTTCTTGTTTGCTTCGCGCGCAATTTCGATATCGGACTTGTAGCTCATGGTCATTCCTCTGCTGGCTGCCCGGCGGTTTTCACTACCCCGCCTATAGACCCTTCGCGACGTCAAGCAGACTGCGAATCCGACATATCCCGTTTCTGTTGCGGCGGCATGCCGCAGCGGGGTTTCGTTTCGGAAACGCAAAGGCCACACTTGGCTCAAGGTTTCCCAAAGACGCAGCCGCCCCGGTTATACTCTGCGCGCCCTATCCAGATGCGGCCAAACCGGCTGATCCGGGATATGCAGGCGCATGACGTCACCAAGCCGCAAACCCCCTTCGCGCTCGACCCAGGCCGTCACACCGCGCCGCCCCTGCGACGCCGATTTGAAGGCCTTGCCAAAGCCCGGCGCGTCCTCGTCGATCACCTTCGCGGGCAGATGACAGGGGCGGTTTTCCATATCCACAACCAATGTCGTGCCAGCTTCGGTCTGCAACCGCGACGAGGGCGGCACATGGGTGAAATCCGGAATACCGTCC
>DATFKJ010000224.1:0-2908 GCA_035268705.1 Roseovarius sp.
CAAGGAACTCCTGCCGAATGCGACATTCAGGGTCGAGCTTGAGAACGGCCATGAGATCATCGCACATACGGCAGGCAAGATGCGCAAGAACCGCATCCGCGTTCTGGCAGGCGACAAGGTGCAGGTTGAGATGACCCCCTATGATCTGACCAAGGGTCGGATCAACTACCGCTTCAAGTAAGCGTCTGATTTTTCATGCGTTTCATTCTCGGATCGGGTAGCCCGCGCCGCAGGGATCTGCTGGCGCAGATCGGCGTTGTCGCGGATGACATCCGCCCGCCCGAGATCGACGAGACCCCCGCCAAAGGTGAGCTGCCCCGCCCCTACTGCGCCCGCATGGCGCGGGAAAAGGCGTGGGCAGTCACGGCGGAGGAGGGCGATATCGTGCTCTCCGCCGATACCACCGTGGCCCTGGGCCGCCGTATCCTGGGCAAGCCCGAGTCGGCGGCGGAGGCGGCGGAATTCCTGCTTGCCCTTTCGGGGCGCCGTCATCGGGTGATCACCGCCGTCGCGGTGCGACGCGGCGACCGGATATGGGAGCGCGACGTGGTGACCGCCGTGCGGATGAAGCGCTTCTCGGATGAGGAGCTCAACGCCTATCTCGCCAGCAATGACTGGCAGGGCAAGGCAGGCGGCTATGGCATTCAGGGCCCCGCCGGGGCACTGATCCCGTGGATTTCGGGCTCGTTCACCGCCGTTGTTGGCCTGCCCCTGGCCGAGACCGCCGGGCTCTTGCAGGCGGCAGGCTACCCCCTCTGGAAGGACACCCGATGACCGCGCGCACCATCGCCCTAGATCACATCAATGGGGCCGAGGCCGCAGCCCTTCTGGTCGATGGCAGACTCGACGATCTCTTGATCGATTCGGACCAACCCCGCCCCGGTGCCATCTACCGCGCCATCGCCGACCGGCCGGTGAAGGGACAAGGCGGCATGTTCCTGCGCACCCCCGACGGCTCGGCCTTTCTGCGGCAGGTCAAGGGCCTTGCGCCCGGTCAGCCGCTGCTGGTGCAGGTGACGGGCTATGCGGAACCGGGCAAGGCGCTGCCGGTGACGACGAAACTGCTGTTCAAGAGCCGCTATGCCATCGTCACGCCGGAGGCCCCGGGGCTGAACCTGTCGCGCGCGATCAAGGATGACGATCTGCGCGACAGGCTGTTGCAGATCGCCCATTCCGAGATGGGCGAGAGCGATATGGGCCTGATCCTGCGCTCGGCCTGCGCCGAGGGGGATGCGGAGGAGATTGCCGAGGACATTCGCACGATGCAGGATCTGGCGCGCGCGGTGCTGGCCGATGCCGCCGGGCGCGAGCCTGAAAAGCTGACTGAAGGCGACGGGCCGCATGCCCTCGCCTGGCGGGACTGGGCAGAGCCCTCGGAGGTGATCACCGATCCGGGCTGCTTCGCCACGCTCGGCGTGCTTGATCAGGTGGACAGGCTGAGCGACGCGCAGGTGCCCCTGCCCGGTGGCGGCTCGTATTTCGTGGAGCCGACACGCGCGCTGGTGGCGGTGGATGTAAACACCGGCGGGGATGCCAGCCCTGCGGCGGGGCTCAAGGCCAATCTTGCCATGGCCCGCGACCTGCCCCGGCAGTTGCGCCTTCGGGGCCTGGGCGGGCAGATCGCGCTCGACCTCGCGCCGATGCCCAAGAAGGACCGTCGCACGTTCGAGACCAGCCTGCGCGCCGCCTTTCGCAAGGATGCGACCGAAACCGCCCTTGCCGGATGGACGCCGCTGGGCCATTTTGAGCTGCAACGCAAACGCGACCGCCTGCCCCTGACCGACGTGGTGACATGACCTGCCCGATCTGCAAGAAGCCCGCCGATACACGCTATCGCCCGTTCTGCTCGAAACGTTGCGCCGATGTCGATCTGGGCAAGTGGTTCAGCGGCGATTACGCCGTGCCCTCCGCCGATCCCGAGGATGTCGAGACGGCCATCGAAGCGGTTGAACAGACGCCGCAAAAACCCCATTGATTTTTGCGCATACCCTCTGGACACCCCGGCCCGCCTCGCCTAGAACGCATTCACCCGAAGGACCAGCCTTCACCCGTGCCCGGGTAGCTCAGGGGTAGAGCAGTGGATTGAAAATCCTCGTGTCGGTGGTTCGATTCCGCCCCCGGGCACCATTTTGCAAAACGAAACCACCATCAAGTAGTTGATTTGCAAATATAATTTTGATTCTGGCGGGGCTGTGCGCCCAGAATGTGTATCACATTTTGTATCACATTCGGTTCTGATATTCGTAAAGATTCCTTTGATGGAGGGCCGAGTTTGAGGCAACGCGAGCAGTTTCTGGGCACGCGATAGCTGTATCGGCAAAAGCGCAGCAAGGCCCCGCATGGCTGATCGCCAACTCCGAATAACGCTGCCAACTGGACCCGTCTGAGCCTCCCTCAAAGCAGTCACAATTTTACCAAAGTGGCCTACTAAAGCTTCGAGAAGTTAAACTTGGAGTAACAATGAAAGTACTTGGCCCAGATAATGCTTTTTGGATCGACGGAGAATGGCTGGATTGGGATAGCATTATCGACCCAGAAGTAGTCAGGTATAGCCGTCTTGCTGAACTGGAACGGGAAGCCCACCTGCGGCTCAAATATCCGAACGCTGACCTTACTTTGATCCCATACTTTCAAGACCTGTTGACGCTTGCAGAATCTTACTTTCAAGAAACTGGACAGCATCTTAACGTCTACGGCGACATCGGCGAGCTTTTTGGCGCGATGTCAACGGCGGAGTAAAATTCGGCCATTGGGGCGGAGCAAAAGCCGGCCAGTTTGGCGCGAGCGCCTTGGAGCGTGCGGCCCTCATATAGCAAGCCCGGTCCAAGGCGCATTGGCCGTCAGGCCAATTCTGTGAGGTTCATTTGTTAGCGGCGGCGAGGCGGGCGCGGCTTTGATTGAGGCGGTA
>DATFKJ010000225.1:0-15655 GCA_035268705.1 Roseovarius sp.
TGCACCGTTCGGACCCGCCGCGGTGCCGAAGTCATCATCAGCGAGATTCCCTGCACCAACTGAATGGGCCAAAAGTCTAAACTGCAAACGGGGCGCGGATTACCGCGCCCCGTTTCTTGTGAGCAACACTTTCCAAGGTTAAGCAACAATTTCACCTCAAAACCCATTGATTCTTGAAAAAAATTTTTAATTGGCGCAGACTATTGCCAATTGCGGGCGCAAAGACCCGGAAAAATGAGGCGTGATCGGAAAGGCAGGTCACATGAAAAAGCTAGGTTTTGTTAAAGCCGCCCTCTTGGGGTTGGCCGTGGCGTGTGGCCCGATTGCCAGCACCGCCATCGCAGAGAATGTTACCGTTGTACGCAATGGCGCCAACCGCGACCTGAGCGTGCCGATGAACCGCGCAGTGGTCGTCGAAAGCGACGTCCCCTTCGCCGAACTCAGCATCGCGAACCCGTCGATCGCGGATTTCTCGACGCTTTCAGACCGTACAATTTATGTTCTGGGCAAAGCGCCGGGGCGGACCACGTTGACCCTTCTGGACGCCAATGGGCGTCTGATCACCAACGTCGAGGTGCGGGTCGCGGCGGATATTTCCGAATTCAAGGAACGCCTGCGGCAGATCATGCCCGGAGAAAAGATCGAAGTGCGCTCTGCCAACGACGGTGTCGTGCTGTCGGGCAGCGTATCCAGCGCCGCGCGCATGGATCGCGCTCTGGAACTGGCACAACGCTATGCCCCCGAGCGTGTCTCGAACCTGATGGTTGTCTCCGGCAAGCAGCAAGTCATGCTGAAAGTGCGTTTTGCCGAAATGCAGCGTAGCGTGTCCAAGCAACTGTCCACATCGCTCGCGGTCGACGCCCTTGGCGCAAGCGGCAACGGCGCGGCGCTTTCGGGCAGCAACCTGGCTTCGAGCGGTGTCAACCCCCCTGGGGTGACATCAGGAAACAACGCCGGTGCCGCCTTCTTTGGCTTCGATATCGGGTCCGTGGAAATTGGTATTTTGCTGCAAGCTCTTGAAACAAAAGGCTTCGTTCGCACTTTGGCCGAACCCAACCTTACCGCCCTTTCCGGCCAAGAGGCCACTTTCCTGGCCGGTGGCGAGTATCCGATCCCGGTTGCGCAAGACAACAATTCAACCACCATCGAATTCAAACCCTTCGGTGTCGAGTTGAACTTTGTTCCACGCGTCGTGGATGACGACGTCATCAACCTCGAATTGGCCGCTGCGGTGTCTTCGATTGATACCACCAATTCCATAACCGCCAATGGGTTCAACATCGATGCCTTCCGCCGTCGTGATACGTCCACAACGGTATCACTTCGGGATGGTCAAAGCTTTGCCATCGCCGGGCTTTTGCAAGACGATTTTCGCGACAGCAATGGCCAAGTGCCTTGGCTTGGTGATGTCCCGATCCTTGGCGCCCTCTTCCGCAGTGCGGACTATGCGCGCTCGCAGACCGAGCTGGTCATCATCGTGTCGGCACATTTGGTCACGCCCACTCGGGGTGATGCACTGGCGCTCCCGACAGATCGGGTCAAGCTGCCGTCCGAGAAAGACCTGTTCCTGAACGGGCGTGTCGCCATGCCCGCCGATGGCAACAGCAAGGCCGGGGAAGTCGCCAAGCAAGACTTCAGCGGGTCCTATGGATACGTGATGGATTGATGGAAAGGCAGGGGCACATGAAACACCTTATCGCAACTGCGGGGCTTGTCGCCCTCACCGCCTGTTCCTCCGTACCGGGCGAGGTTTACCGCTCCTATACCAAAGAAGCCGGTAGTCTGGTCGACAGCGGTGCCTTCGGCAACGCCAACATGAACAACCACCTCGTGATGACCGGCGAAAAAAGTTACGTTTTTGATCTCTCCACGCGCTTCGCGAAAGAGGTTCTCAGCACGGTGAACTTTGCCTTCAACTCGGCTCAACTCGATGCTGGTGCGCGCGATACGCTTCGCGAGCAAGCGCATTGGATCAAACAGTTCCCCGAGGTGCGTTTCCGGGTCTACGGACATACCGACAAAGTCGGTTCAAGCGCTTACAACAAGTCGCTTGGCCTGAGTCGGGCAAACGCGGTCGTGAACTACCTCGTTGCTCAAGGCATCAGCCGCGGCCGCCTTGAAGCGGTCGTTTCCTTCGGCGAAAGCCAGCCTTTGATCGTCACCCAGGGCCGCGAACGCCGAAACCGCCGCACAGTAACCGAGGTTTCGGGCTTCGTCGCCTCGCATCCGATCGTGATGCAAGGCAAATACGCCGAAGTTGTCTATCGCGAATACGTCAACAGCGCGAAACCCGACTCGGACCTCAAAAATGTACAGACACAAGAAGGCCTTGGCGCCGCCGGCGGCTAAACCAAGGCCTTTCCCTAATCTCCCTGTCCGGCCACGGCTGGACCAACTTAAAAAACCCGCCACAATGGCGGGTTATTTTTTTGTCCTTCGATATCGCACAAATACGGTTTTTTAGCCCAAATGTTGCCCAGATTTTCGGTGAGGTTGCTCATAGGCAAGAGAGTCCCGCGCCATGGGATTTTGGCCCCGAACCGACATGACATCAAGCTCACGTCGCCCAAGGGCCTACATGGCAACGTGCTTCATAAATAATGACGAGTAGCCCGATGACAAAGACAGAACTCAGCCCGATCGTCGCATGCACGATCAGTCGCGACGTCCAGAACTTCGATCTGCTGATTGAAGACATGGAATCCGCGCTTGGCGAAAACTGGGGTGACCTCGGTTTCGCCGAGGCTTTGGCGTTCTTCAATCAGCCAGAAGCGGATTCACTTGAATTCGTGGCCATCGCAATCGACGAAACCGACGAGGATGACCTCGTGATGCTGGGCGAAGTGATCTCGCTCGCCAATGCGCGCGGGGTCAAAGTGATCCTGATCGCCGAGGATGTAAGCCCCGCCGCCCTGCACCAGCTTTTGCGTCAGGGCGCGCATGAATTCGTGCCCTACCCCCTGCCCGAAGGCGAATTGCAGGCTGCAATCGAACGTCTCCAAAAAACCGAAGAGCCCGCGCAGGAGCCCGCGCATTCACCATTCAACAACACGCAACGCACGGGTGATGGCGTGCTTCTGGCGACGCAAGGCATCGCTGGCGGAACCGGTGCGACAACTCTGGCCGTCAACCTTGCATGGGAGCTGGCCACGGTCGAAAAGGACAACCCGCCTCGCGTTTGCCTGATTGATCTTGGCCTACAGACCGGCTCGGTCGCGACCTACCTCGATTTGCCGCGTCGCGACGTGGTGTACGAGATGTGGTCGGACACCGAAACGATGGATGACGACATCTTCAAGCAGGCGCTGATGACCTATGAAGACAAGCTCTGGGTTCTCACCGCCCCCTCCGAGATGCTGCCGCTGGATTTGATTTCCCCCGAGGACGTCAGCCGGGTCATCGAACTGGCGCGCCTGCACTTCGACTACGTGATCGTCGATATGCCCTCGACCCTTGTGCAATGGACTGAAACCGTGTTGACCGCGGCACAGATCTATTTCTGCACCCTCGAACTCGACATGCGCTCGGCGCAAAACGCGCTGCGCCTCAAACGTGCCTTCAAGTCAGAGGAATTGCCGGTTGAGAAACTGCGCTATTGCCTCAACCGCGCCCCCAAGTTCACCGACCTGAATGGGAAAAGCCGCGTGAAGCGCCTTGGCGAAAGCCTTGAAATCGGCATCGAGGTGCAACTGCCCGATGGCGGTCGCCAGATCGCGCAAAGCGGCGACCAAGGCACACCGCTTGCGAATGCCGCCGCGAAAAACCCACTGCGCAAGGAAATCGCCAAACTCGCCACCTCACTGCACGAGCTTGGCAAGAATGACGCCGAAGCCGCTTAAAAAAGGATCAAGCCGCGATGTTCTCGAAGTACAAGAAAGCCGCGCCCGCACCCAAGGCAGCACCCGCCGCCGAAGTGGCAAAACCGGTCGAGATGCCCAAGACACAGCCCGTGGAACAGGCACAATCCCTGCGCCGCCCCGCGCAGAAGGCCGCGGCACAACCCGTCGGCCAAGACAAAGAGCGAAAGCGCAAGGAACGGCTTGGTGAAATCAAGCTCGAATTGCACCGTTCCCTGCTCGACAACCTGAATCTGGGCGCTCTCGACACCGCGACCGAAGCGGATTTGCGCGCCGAGATCAGTTCAATCGCGGGCGAGGTTCTGGAAGAACGCGGGATCGTCCTGAACCGCGAGGACAGGACCACCCTGACGCAGGAACTCTACGACGAAGTGCGCGGCCTCGGGCCGCTTGAAACGCTTCTGCAAGACGACACCGTGAACGATATCCTCGTCAACGGTCCGCAGCAGATCTTCGTCGAACGTGACGGCAAGCTCGAACTCAGCGATGTCACCTTCAAGGATGAAAAACACCTGCTGCGCATCATTGACAAGATCGTCTCGGCGGTGGGCCGCCGGGTGGATGAATCCAACCCCTATGTGGACGCCCGCCTTGCCGATGGCTCGCGTTTCAACGCCATGGTGCCGCCTATCGCCGTGGACGGAAGCCTCGTTTCCATTCGGAAATTCAAGAAGGACAAGCTGGGCATCGACGATCTGGTCCGGTTCGGCGCCTTTTCCGAGGAAATGGCCGCCTATCTGCAAGCCGCTGTCGCCTGTCGTCTCAACGTGATCGTCTCGGGCGGTACGGGGTCTGGTAAGACGACCACGCTCAACGCGCTGTCGTCTTTCATCGACAACGCCGAACGCATCCTCACCATCGAGGATACAGCCGAACTCCAGTTGCAACAGATTCACGTCGGCCGCATGGAAAGCCGCCCGCCCAACGTCGAAGGCAAGGGCGAGGTCTCGCCCCGTGATTGTCTGAAAAACGCCCTTCGTATGCGCCCTGACCGCATCATCGTGGGGGAGACACGCGGCGAGGAAGTGATCGACATGTTACAGGCGATGAACACCGGCCACGACGGCTCGATGACGACGATTCACGCCAACAACCCGCGCGACGGCATCGCGCGTCTGGAAAACATGATCGCTATGTCGGGCATCGAAATGCCGATCAAGGCGGTTCGCAGTCAGATCGCCTCGGCTGTGAACCTTGTCGTGCAGGCCTCCCGCCTTCAGGACGGCTCGCGCCGTATGACCTCGATCACCGAAATCACCGGCATGGAGGGTGACGTGATCTCGATGCAGGAAATCTTCCGTTTCCAACGCGTCGGCCTCACACCCGACAACAAAATCATCGGCCACTTCACCGGCACGGGTGTGCGGTCCAACTTTTCCGAACGGTTCCGCCTGTGGGGGTACGACCTACCGCCCAGCATCTATGAACCCATTGCCGCGGAGTAAGACGCATGAATATCAGTGCAGAACCGATTATTTATGGCCTGATCTTTGTCGGGGTTCTCGTTCTCGTCGAGGGCCTTTACCTGACGGTCTTTGGCCGGTCGATCAGCCTCAACAACCGGGTCAACCGGCGGTTGGAGATGCTCGACAAGGGCGGCAACCGCGAAGAGGTGATGGAGAAACTCCGCAAGGAGATGCAACAACACCTCAAGGCCCGCAAGATTCCGATCTACGCGATCCTGTCGGACAAGGCGCAAAAGGCGGCCATTGCCTTTACGCCGAAGCAGTTGATCATGCTCATGGCCGGGGTCAGTGTTCTGGCCTTTATCGGGCTGTCGGTCGGCACCGCCACCAGTGTTCCCGTCCGCGCCTTGGTCTCGACCGCGATCGGCGTCTTCGGGATCTTCACGTGGATCAACATGAAGGCCAAAAAGCGCATGGGCCTTCTGGAAGAACAATTGCCCGATGCTATTGAACTCATGGTTCGCAGCCTTCGTGTCGGCCATCCGTTTTCCTCGGCCATCGGCATCGTCGCCGAGGAAGTGGCCGATCCACTGGCGACCGAATTCGGCATGATCGCCGACGAGGCTGCCTATGGTCGCGACATGGGCGAAGCGCTCAAGGATATGGCCGAACGTCTCGATATGCAGGATTTGCGTTTCCTTGCCGTCGCCGTGGCGATTCAACAGCAATCAGGCGGCAACCTTGCCGAAATCCTTGATGGTTTGGCCAAGGTCATCCGCTCCCGCTTCCGGCTTTTCCGCCGGGTCAAAGCCATCACCGCCGAGGCTCAATGGTCCGGCAAGTTCCTGTCGGGCTTCCCGATCCTCGCCCTTATCGGCATCCAGGTTCTGGATCCCAATTACTATGACAAGGCGATGGAACACCCCTTCTTTATCCCGGCCTGCCTTGTCGTGGGAGCCTTCCTGACGATCAATCTTTTCGTCATGCGCGCGCTTGTGAACATCAAGGTCTAAGAGGACACCGCCATGCAATTCCTTTCCAACATACAGGCAACCCTGACCGATGCCATGGGGCCTTTCGGCCCGCTTATCGTGGTTGGCACGCTCGGCATTTTGTTGATCCTCGCCACGATCCCGCTGCTGATCAAGGACTCGCAGGATCCGCTTGAAAGGCTCAAGAAAGACTCGCGCGACAAAGCAAGCAACTCGCAACCCAAGAAAAAGTTGCGCGCCGGCACGCGCAACGAAAAGCTGGACAAATACGCCAGTTTCCTTGAACCGCAGGATGCCAAGCAACTGTCGCAAATCCGGCTGACCCTGATGCAGGCGGGTTACCGCAACCGTGATGCGGTGCGGTACTTCCACTTTGCCCAGTTCGCACTGGCCATCGGGCTTCTGATCTTGGGCGTTTTGTATTTCGTGCTCTTCGTCTCCGGGGACGAAACGACAACCCAGCAGACCCTGTTTTACATCCTTGCACCTGGCGCTGTGGGTTACATGATTCCCAAGTACTGGGTGACCAAGCGGCAACAACAACGTCAGGAGGAAATCGGCGACGGTTTCCCCGACAGTCTCGACATGATGCTGACCTGCGTCGAAGCCGGTCAATCCATGGATCAGGCCATTATCCGCGTGGCCAATGAAATCCGGGCGTCTTACCCGGCGTTGGCCGAAGAATACGAAATCGTCTCCCATCAGATCAAAGCCGGTCGCGACAAACCCTCGGTTCTCAAGGAAATGTCCGAACGCTGCGGGGTGCAGGATATCGCCAGTTTCGTGACCGTCCTGATCCAATCGCAATCCTTCGGTACGTCCATCGCCGACGCATTGCGGGTTTATGCCGGGGAAATGCGTGACAAACGTGTCATGCGTGCCGAAGAAAAGGCCAACAAACTACCAACAAAGATGACATTGGCCACGATGATGCTTACAGTTCCCCCACTGTTGATCATCCTCGTCGGACCATCAATTCTGGGCATATTGGAATTGTTCTCGATGGCCGAGCAGTAGAACAATGTTAGAGGTGCGATGAAACGCACAAGCGCCGTTATTATCCTGACGCTCGCCTTGGCCGGATGCACAACCAGCCAAGGCGATGGCGTATCCCGTGACAACCCATATGCCCCCGGCGTGGTTAAGAACGGCGACGCGGTCGATGGCATGGTTGTCGGGCACCGCCTGATGGACGCCGGCGAATACGAACTCGCGATTGATGCCTATTCCCGTGCCGCCCTGACGCACGGAATGAGTGCCGAAGTCATCGCCGGCATCGGAAGCGCAAATCTCGCATTGGGCCGCCTTGGAACCGCCGAACGCCTTCTGCGCGATGCCATCGACAAGGATGAAGAGTCCCCGGAAGTGTGGAACAACCTTGGCGTCGTCCTCATGGAACAGGGGCAAACCGCCGAGGCCGCCCAAGTATTCCGTCGCGCCTATGCCATAGACAATGGCCAAAGTGACTCAATTCGTGACAATTTGCGGTTAGCCCTCGCAAAATCGGAAAATTCCGATTATGGTGAGGAAAAAGAGCAAGACTATAAATTGGTACGGCGGGGCAGCAGTGACTACCTGATCCGCAAGATACCATGACCGAGGCGAAGGCAGTAAAAGGACGCAAACATGCGCCACCCTATTCTTCTTTCTGTATGCGTTGCAGGCGCGTTCACACTTTCTGCATGCGCTGAATCCGAAGGGCAAGACGTTGATCGCGCCTTTCAGGGCGTCAATGTCGTGGACGAAACCAACCTCAATGACGTGATGTTGACCGTGGCCGACCCGAACGAAGCGGTCTCCTACTTCCAACGGGCCGTCGGCGAACAGCCCGAACGCATCGACCTTCAGCGTGGCCTTGCCAAGTCACTGATCCGCGCCAAGCGCTACACCGAGGCCGTCCCGGCCTGGAAACGCGTCACCGATCACGAAGAATCCACCCATGACGACAGCGTCGATTTCGCCGATGCGCTGATCCGCAACAACGAATGGGATCGCGCCGATACCGTCCTCGATGACATCCCGCCCACGTTCGAAACCTTCAAACGCTACCGGCTCGAAGCGATGATCGCCGACAGCAACAAGGAATGGAAGAAAGCCGACAGTTTCTATGAAACCGCCGTCGGTCTCACCACGCGCCCCGCCGGCGTGATGAACAACTGGGGTTATTCCAAGCTGACCCGTGGCGATTTCGCCGACGCCGAGCGTCTGTTCTCCGATGCAATCCGTCAGGACGACAGCCTCTTCACCGCCAAGAACAACCTCATTCTGGCCCGTGGCGCACAAAAGAAATACTCGCTCCCGGTGATGCAATCGACACAGGAAGAACGTGCGCAATTGCTCTATACCCTTGGGCTTTCAGCGATAAAACAAGGCGACACCGGCATCGGCAAGGGCCTGCTTCGTGACGCGATCGACACCCACCCGCAGCACTTCGAAGAAGCCGTGCGCTCGCTTCGCGCGCTTGAGGGCTGAGCGACCCGGCTGAAGGAAACAACCGATGCAGATTGACGCCTTGCAGGCCACGCTTTTTGCGCTGTTTTGCGTTCCGATCAGCATTTGGACCTTCTACGTGGACCTAAAGCACAAGCGGATTTCGAACCTGACCGTTTGGGCGCTTTTTCTTGTATTCGTCGTGATCGGCATCGCCACCATGCCGCTCACCGATGTCCTCTGGCGTTTCGCCGGGTATGGCATCGTCTTTGCCTATGGATTCTTGATGTGGATGGCACGTCAGATGGGCGGCGGTGATGTAAAGTTCATGGCCGTTGCCGCCCTCTTCGTGCATCCAGGGGATATCGGAGTCGTCATTTTCATCCTGCTGGCCGCACTTGTCGGGTCCACCGTGGCGGTGCTGATTTCCTATCATTCCCCGTTGCGCGATCTGGCGCCTGACTGGGCCACTTGGCGCGAAAAAGACCCCACAGATACCGACTCTGTCGGCAAGGGCCAAAAGTTCACCATTCCGATGGGCACGGGCCTTGGCCTGGCCCTGTCCAGCTATTTGGTGATGGGGGCCACCCTCGGTCAATGATCCGCGCCTCTGCCCCGGCAACGCCTGCGGTTCACCATAATTTTTCCCAAGTTTTCATGCACGCTGCCTCCTGAACCGGTGCGTCCGGACAGTGACCAATGACAGGAAAGCGGGCAAACACATGAACATGCAAGTCTCCCAGGGCGTTCAACCGCCGCCGCCGCCCTCAAGCCTTGACGACATGCGCCTCCCCATCGTGATGATGCGGGATATCCTTTTGAAAACGATGTTCCGCAAGAACATCGAACAAGTCAGCGAACTGGCCGATGCCATTTGCCTGCCGCGTGCCGTGACACAGGAAATCGTCGATATGGCCCGCAAGCAAACACTCTTGCAGGCCACCGGCACCTTGAACGCCAACAATGACGGTGAGATGGGCTATCAGTTGACCGATGCGGGCAAGACCCGCGCGCTCGACGCGCTGGCCCAATCGGAATACTTCGGCGCCATGCCGGTGCCGCTGGACGTCTACCGCGAGCAAATCAAACGCCAGTCCATCCGCGATATCCAGATCACCCGCGATGACCTGACAGGCTCCATGGGGCATCTCGTCTTGCCCGAAAATTTGCTCAGCAATCTTGGCCCCGCTGTATCTTCCGGCCGGTCCATCCTGATGTACGGCCCGCCGGGCAACGGTAAATCCAGTATCTCCAACGGCATCCGTGACGCGATGGGCGACAAGATCTATGTCCCCCGCGCGATCGAATACTCGGGGCAGGTCATCACCGTCTATGACCCGATCGTGCATTCCAAGGCCGAAGTCGAGGTCGACGACCCCAATTCACTACGCCGCAAACGCACCTTCGACACGCGGTATGTGCGCTGCGAACGCCCCACGGTGATCACCGGCGGCGAACTCAGCCTTGATATGCTCGATCTGGTCTACAACCCGACGGCCCGCACCTATCAGGCCCCGCTGCAACTGAAATCCACGGGCGGCATCTTCATCGTCGACGACCTTGGTCGTCAGGCCGAACCGCCGCAAAGCCTTGTGAACCGCTGGATCGTTCCACTGGAGGAAAGCAAGGACATCCTCGCCCTGCAATCGGGCGAGAAATTCGAAGTCCCCTTCGATACCCTTGTCGTCTTTTCCACCAACTTTCACCCCAATGAGATCTTTGACCAAGCCGCGCTGCGCCGGATTTTCTTCAAGATCAAGATCGACGGCCCTAACCAACAGGATTTCCTCAAGATCTTCGCGATGGTCGCCAAGAAGAAAGGCATGCCTCTGGACGAGTCCGCCTTGGTCCACCTCCTCAAGGTGAAATACCCCACGATCCAGAACATCTATGCCAACTATCAGCCGAACTTCCTGATCGACCAGATGATCTCGATCTGCGAATTCGAGGGCATTCCCTATCAGATGACACCGGACCTGATTGATCGGGCATGGGGCAACATGTTCGTCAAAGATGAAACGATCGTGAAATAGTCACTGGTCCGGGCAGGCGCATTCCCCTACCTCTGAGGCATGCGCGCGCTTCCCGATAGATTCCAAAACTGGTTTGCGGAACGCGGGTGGTCCATCCACCCGCATCAGCGCGATATGCTGGATCGCGCCGCCGATCCGGCGACGCTACTCATCGCGCCCACGGGCGGCGGCAAGACCTTGGCGGGTTTTCTGCCAACCCTCGTGGAACTGTCGCAATACCGACGTGATACCGACGCGATACATACCCTCTATATTTCGCCCTTGAAGGCGCTTGCGGCGGACATCAAGCGCAACCTGATGACACCGATTTCCGAGATGGATTTGCCCATCCGGGTCGAAGACCGCACCGGCGACACCCCCGCCAGCCGCAAGCGCCGGCAGCGCGCGGCACCGCCCGACATTCTGCTCACCACTCCAGAAAGTCTCGCGTTATTAACGTCTTACGAGGATGCGCCACGCATGTTTGCGGGGCTTCAGCGGGTGGTGATTGACGAAATTCACGCGCTGGCCGACTCCAAACGCGGCGACCAGTTGGTGCTGGCGCTCTCCCGGTTGCAGGCCATGTGTCCCGGCCTGCGGCGCGTCGGCCTGTCCGCCACGGTGGAAGACCCTGATTCCATTGCGAAATTTCTGGCCCACCATCCCGATCCTTGCCACATCCTCGCTGCTGATCCGGGACCTGACCCTGATATTTCCATGATTGATATCTCGGGTGCCACGCCGCCATGGGCCGGGGGTGGAGCGGCCTATGCGATCCCCGCTGTCTTGGAAGAAATCAAGCGTCACAAGACCACGCTCATCTTCCATAACACCCGCGCACAGGCGGAAATTTTCTTTCATAATCTGTGGCTTGCCAATGATGAGGCCCTGCCCATCGGCATCCATCACGGCTCCCTTGACCGTAGCCAACGCGAACGGGTCGAAGCCGCCATGACCCGTGGCGAGTTGCGCGCCATCGTCTGTACCGGCTCTCTTGATCTGGGCATCGACTGGGGCGATGTCGATCTCGTCATTCAGGTAGGCGCACCCAAGAACGTCAAGCGCCTCGTGCAACGCATCGGCCGCGCCAACCACCGCTACAACGCCCCCTCCAAGGCGCTTCTGGTGCCAGCCAACCGGTTCGAGGTGATCGAATGCCAAGCCGCCCTTGAGGCCGTGCAAGCCCATGATCTGGATGGGGAAAATCGCGGCCCCGGCCCGCTTGACGTGCTCTGCCAACACATCCTGATCGTCGCCTGCGCGGGTCCGTTCGACGGCGATACCCTGTTCAACGAGGTCCGCACTGCTGGCCCCTACGCCTCCCTCTCGCGCGCGGATTTCGACGATTGCCTCACCTTCTGCGCCACCGGCGGCTATGCCCTGCGGGCCTATGACCAATGGCAGCGCCTCAAACAAGACGCCGATGGTCTCTGGCACCTGCGCGACCCGCGCAGCGCCCGCCTGATCCGCATGAACATCGGCACCATCCAAGATACCGACACCCTCAAGGTCCGCATGCGCCGTAGCCGCGGCGGCAAACCCTTGGGCGAAATCGAAGAAGGCTTCGCCGCTTCGCTCACCCCCGGCGATACTTTCCTCATCGGCGGGCAGATCGTGCGCTTTGAATCCCTGCGCGAAATGGTGGTCGAGGTCAGCCGCGACAAAGGCCGACAGCCCAAGATCGCCACCTTCATGGGCACCAAATTCGCCACCTCCACCCAGCTTAGCCAACGTATCCTGCACCTACTCGACCAACCCGATTGGCCCGAGTTGCCCGGCCACACCCGCGACTGGATCGCCCTGCAAAACACGGTGTCACAGCTTCCCAAAGACCGCCGCTTGCTGATCGAATCCTTCCCGCACGAAGGCCGCGAGCACACCTGCGTTTACGGGTTTGCAGGCCGCAACGCCCAACAAACCCTTGGCCTCATCCTCACCAAACGGATGGAGGAGCTGGGCCTTGCGCCCTTGGGCTTCGTCTCAACCGACTATGCAACGCTGATCTGGGGGCTTGAGCCGCTGAGTGACCCCGGCCCGCTTTTTGACGCGGATGCCCTGCGGGATGGCCTTGACCAATGGCTCGCCGGGAACGCGCTGATGAAACGCACCTTCCGCGCCTCCGCCACCATCGCGGGCCTTATCCAACGCAACACGCCACAAGTGCGGAAATCAGGGCGGCAGGCCACCTTTTCGTCCGACATTCTCTATGACACGCTGGCCAAATACGACCCGGATCACCTGCTCCTGCGGATCACCCGGCACGAGGCGATGCGCGGCCTGATCGACTTTGGCCGCATCGAGAACATGCTTGCGCGCATCGACACCCGCATCGACTTGCGCCGCCTTGAACGGGTGACACCATTCGCCGCCCCTCTCTTCCTTGAGGCCGGGCGCACCCCCATCGAGGGAACTGCCCAAGAAAGGCTACTGGCCGAGGAAACCGAACGTTTGATGGAAGCGGCAGGCCTTGCCACCTGAGGCTTGCAATCCTCCTTGACGAAAGGCACGAACGGAGCATGAACGGGCATGGTTTCACACTCGCAGGCGCCGACCTGATCGCTTTGGCGTCGGGCGCCCTCTTTTGGCCTGCGCAATCGCTGCTTTGCGTATCTGACCTGCACCTTGGCAAATCCGAACGCCGCGCCCGTCTGGGTGAGCCCCCCCTGCCCCCATACGAGACCCGCGATACTCTGGCCCGGCTGGAGGTCGACCTGAAAACCAGCCGCGCCACCACCGTAATCTGTCTCGGCGACAGTTTTGATGACAGCGCCGCAGCAATGGCGCTTTCAGAGGAAGAAAAGCTCTGGATCGCGGCAATGCAGGCAGGCCGGCGCTGGGTCTGGATCGAAGGCAACCACGATCCGGGGCCTGTCGAACTGGGCGGGACGCACTTGGCCGAATTGCCCCTGCCGCCCATCACGTTCCGACATATCGCGCAACCGGGCCAAAGTGGTGAAATCTCAGGCCATTATCACCCCAAAGTCACCATTCGGCCACGCGGTCGCGCCATCACCAGACCCGCCTTCCTGATCGACAGCGACAAGGTCATCCTGCCCGCCTATGGGACCTACACGGGCGGTTTGCGAAGCCACGACGCCGCCCTGAGCACTCTGATGCGGCCCGAGGCGCTGGCCGTCCTGACCGGTCCGGTGCCGCATGCCGTGCCCATGCCGCGGTAAAGCGTTTCGCGAAACGCAGTGCTCGGCTCATTCGTGGCACGCGTTTCGTCTTTAGCTGATGTCTCAGGGTAAAGGCGGAACGCCTTAGTCGAGAATTCCCGCCGCCTCCAGATCTAAACGGTACTTGCGACTGACCGGCACCCTTTCACCATTGACCAAAACAAGAAAAATCTTGCCGGGCTTGCTTCGGTCCACCGCGGTGATCGCCGCGCGGGTCACCCAATGGGACCTGTGGGTGCAATATCCCTCCACTGGCTCCATCTCGTCTATCGCATCCGTCAGCCGCAAACGCAGGGTCTCATGGCCCTCGGTCGTCACGACCTCTACATGGTGGTCCTTGCCCGAAAGCCGCAGGATCGTCCCTGACGTAGCTTCCGACAAGCGCCGATATAAACGCGGCTGCTGGAAAGGCGCTGTGCTAGCGTGTACTACATCAAAGCAAGGCTCAAGATACGATCCCGGTTCTCGGCGGCTAAGATGCCGCCGCATGACGAAAAAAAGCCCGGCAATCAAAAAGGTATTGAGCGCCACCATCGGCAACTGAACCGGTGGCTCACCGGAAACCGCATTCACCTTATTGCGCACCCCCCAAACCAAAGGCGCAAAAACAATCGCCATGAGACTGGTGGCCACGACATCGAAGAGAAGCGGTCGGTCGTATCCAAGACCTGCTGCCGTCACGGCGCGAACGAAAACGCCAATGACCACTGCCGAGACCGAAATCAAGACCCAGTATGGCGTGCGCACGGGCCAAATCGCCAATGCATCAGAGCCGAATGGTCCTGCCACGATCACCACAAGCGTGACGCTAAACCAGATAAACAAGGCCATCGGACGCGCCAAGAGTGGAAAAGACTCAGACAACTCGTCTCTCAACCTACCGATAAACACAACAAGCCCCTGCTGTTACCATGTTTTAAACGAGTATACTGTTGCACCAATTAGATGAACCCCAAGACAGATCACAAGAATCTGAACTGGCGCGACATAATGAGGACACCTCCCAAGATGACTCCGGATACAGAAGCCAAAATCACAGAGAGTTTCGCGTCGCAATCCCTCATGCAGACTCTTGGCGCCACCCTCCAGTCCATCAAGGCCGGGCGCGTGGAAATTGCAGCCCCCATTCTGGAAAGCAGCAAACAACAGCACGGCTTCGCCCATGCGGGGCTGACCTTTTCCATCGGCGACAGTGCCGCAGGCTACGCCGCGCTTTCGACCCTACCCGCCGACCATGAGGTTCTGACCACCGAGATGAAGATCAACCTGCTGGCCCCCGGCAAAGGCGAGCGCCTGATCGCACGAGGGAGAGTCATCAAACCGGGCCGCCGTCTGATTGTCGTGCAATCCGATGTTTTCGCGCTGCTCGATGGCGTCGAAACCCATATCGCCCTGATGACCGGCACCATGCTGCCCATCACCCCCGAATAAAAAAAGCCCCGAACCAAAGGCGCGGGGCTGTTTCTGCGACCCGGTTCAGCTTAGGCCGTCAGCCCCTCCGGCTCGGACAACCCATTCGCACGACAACAGGCCGTGACGGTATTTGCCAGCAGGCAGGCGATGGTCATCGGCCCCACGCCACCCGGCACCGGCGTGATCGCCCCGGCCACCTCGGCGCAGCTGTCAAAATCGACGTCACCCACCAGACGGGTCTTGCCTTCGCCCTTCTCGGGCGCGTCGATGCGGTTGATGCCCACGTCGATCACCGTCGCTCCGGGCTTGATCCAATCGCCCGGGACCATCTCGGTGCGGCCCACGGCGGCCACAACGATATCGGCC
>DATFKJ010000226.1:0-8619 GCA_035268705.1 Roseovarius sp.
ACAGATCGTTTTAGGAAAACTGCCGTTCGAGCGTCGCGCAGCATCCATCACGCCGGACTCTCATCCATCATTCGCTGCATCCGGCTTGAAGGTCCGCTGTCGGGAAACTGCCCAAACTTTGCAAACTCCGCTTCCTGCGCAGAGCCGCCATTCACCCCGCGCGGAATCAAGGGCCGTAGGCCCGCCGCGCATCGCCGGGCCGCCCGCTCGGCACGGCGATTGGGTTGGGCTGGGTGCGCCGCTGGGAGGTCACGCGCTAGTTTCTTGGATAAAGTGCCATAGACCACGCGTTGGATCGCCGTACCGCGGCCCGTCGAGGCGCGGCTTGGGGTGTGGTGCGCAGTGAATGCGCACCCTACGGCGTGGTTCGGACCAGTGGTCTTGGGTGAAGTGCCATAGACCTCTCGGTGGATCGCCGTACCGCGGCCCACCTCTCGGCGATTGCAGCAATCGCCTGTCGGTCAGTGGACGCTGCGCGGACTTGTGGGTGGTGCGCAGTGAATGCGCACCCTACGGGATGTTGAGATAGCTGCTTTGCAAAGCTCCCTCCCTCCGTATAGCTGTCATCCCGCCGCATCCCGCAAGCCACAGCGCCGCAAAATCCCCTTGCCCCGTCGCGGCCCTGCATTGCCCAATGGCCAACCCTGCGCTAGGGAAGCTGCCAAAACCTGCCGCGAGGGATACCCATGTCCTATATCAGCCATATCGAGTTGGATGACGCCAACCTGCCGCCGCCCACGCCCGAGATCGAGCAGGAGCGCAAGGTGGCGATGTTCGATCTGATCGAAGAGAACTCTTTCGCGCTCCCCGAACGGGAGGGCCGAGAGGTGCCCAAGGGGCCGTATCGTGTGGCGTTGTCCATTCGCGAGAAGCGGCTGGTGTTCGACATCCGCACCGAAAGCGACGAGCCGGCGGCGGAGTTTCATCTCTCGCTGTCGCCGTTCCGGCAGGTCGTCAAGGATTACTGGGCGATCTGCGAAAGCTATTTCGATGCGGTCAAGAACATGCCGCCGAGCCAGATCGAAACCATCGACATGGCCCGCCGTGGCATCCACAACGAGGGCGCGCGCATCCTTGAGGAGCGGCTTGAGGGCAAGGCCAGTGTCGACAATGACACCGCGCGGCGCCTGTTCACCCTGATCTGCGTTTTGCATTTCGGGGGCTGAGGCGGGGATGGTGCAGGAGCTTCCCCAATCGGTGCTCTTTTGCTGCGACCACAATGCCGTGCGCTCGCCCATGGCCGAGGGCATCATGAAGAAGTTTTACGGCACCGATACCTATGTTCAATCGGCCGGTGTCAAAAGCGATATGGAGATCGACGGGTTTTCCATCGCCGTCTGTGACGAGATCGGCGTGGAGCTGGCCCGGCATCGCACCCGCAGCTTCGACGAGATGGAGCAATGGGGCGATGACCTGTCGTCTTTCGATCTGATCGTGGCGCTGAGCCCGGCCAGCCAGCGCCGGGCGCTGGAACTGACGCGGGTGTTTCACCTTGAGGTGGTCTATTGGCCGATCATGGACCCGACGGGCCTTGGCGAGAGCCGGGAGGCCAAGCTGGATGCCTACCGGCAGACCCGCGATCAGATCATTTCACACCTCACCAACCGCTGGGGCGACCCAAGGAGCGAGACATGAGCCATTCGACCATCCAAGCCTATTTCGATGCGTTCAACCGGGGCGATGTGGCCGCCATGCTGGCCTGTTTGTCCGACGATATCGCGCATCATGTCAATGAAGGCGAGGTGCGGACCGGCAAGGAGGCTTTCCGGTCGTTTTGCGAGCATATGAACCGCTGCTACCGGGAGAACCTTACCGAGATGGTGGTTTTCGAGGCCGAAGGCGGCACGCGCGGCGCGGCGGAATACGTGGTGAACGGCACCTATCTGGAAACCGACGAGGGGCTGCCCGAGGCCGATGGCCAGACATACCGCCTGCCTGCCGGGTCGTTCTTTTCGCTGGAAAATGGGCTGATTACCCGGGTTGTGACTTATTACAACCTTGCCGATTGGATGCGACAGGTTTCCGAATGATCCGGGTGGAGCGGCTGACCGGCGGGGCTTTGGCGGATGCGCTGGGCGATGTGGCGCGCCTGCGGATCGAGGTGTTTCGGGCTTGGCCCTATTTGTACGACGGCGATGCCGCCTACGAGGAGGCTTATCTGCAAACCTATCGCGACAGTGAGGATGCGATCCTTGTGGGCGCCTTTGACGGCGCGCGTCTGGTTGGGGCGTCCACCGGCACCCCTATGGCAGACCACGCCGAGGATTTCGCGGCGGCCTTTGCCGATCAGGATGTGCCGCTGAGCGATATTTTCTACTGCGCCGAAAGCGTGCTTTTGCCTGACTATCGCGGGCAGGGCATCGGCCACGCGTTTTTCGATGCCCGGGAGGAGCACGCCCGCGCGCTGGGCCACCGCTATTCTGCTTTCTGCGGCGTGCAACGGCCCAAGGACCACCCGCTGCGGCCTGACGACTACCAACCGCTCGACCCCTTCTGGCGCAAGCGCGGCTATGCGCCCCTCGAAGGCGCGGTTGCGCGGTTTGCGTGGAAAGACATCGACCAAGCGCAAGAGACCGACCACCCCCTGCAATTCTGGATGCGCCGTCTGTGACCTGGCCGCCTGTGACCTGATTGAGCGCGCTCACGCGCGCGCTTGATATCTCGTCATCGGCCTTTGGCCTCTTCCTCGGGTGCCTCCGGCGGGAGTATTTGGGGAAAGATGAAGGGGCGCTTCTAAAGCGTTTCGCGAAAACCTGAGGTGCAGATTTTCGCGAAACGCATTGCTCCGCTCAATCGTTGCACGCGTTCCGCCTTTAGCTGATGTCTCAGGTTGAAGCCGGAACGTTTTAGGCCACTCCGGCGCGCAGGGCGTCGTGGATATGGACGAGGCCGCGCAGGGTCCCGTTGTCGTCCACGGCGAAGAGCGCGCTGATCTTGTTGGCGTTCATCACGCCCAAGGCTTCGGACAAAAGCGCCTCGGGGGCGATGGTGCGGGGGCCGCGGGTGGCGACTTCGCCCGCCGTGCGGGACATCAGCGCATCGAGGTTGCGGCGCAGGTCGCCATCGGTGATGACGCCGTTGAGGCGGCCATCGGTGACAAGGGCGGCGACGCCAAAGCCCTTGGCCGTCATTTCCAGAAGCGTGTCGCCCATGGGGGTGTCCTCGGCCACAACGGGCAGGTCTGTGCCGGTATGCATGACCGACGAGACCTTGAGCAGTTGCGCGCCAAGGGTGCCGCCCGGGTGGAAGGCGAGGAAGTTTTCACGTTCGAACCCGCGCAGGCGCATCAGCGCCACGGCGAGCGCATCGCCCAGTGCCATTGTGCAGGTGGTCGAGGTGGTGGGGGCCATGCCGATGGCACAGGCCTCGGGCGCGCCGGGCAGTTGCAGCAGGTGATCGGCCTGTGTGGCCAGCGTGCTTTCCGCCTTCTTGGTGATGGCGATGAGTGGGATGGCGAAGCGGCGGGTGTGGGCGATGATATCGGCCAGTTCGCGGGTTTCGCCGGAGTTGGAGATCAGGATCACCGCATCTTGGCCGGTGATCATGCCCAAGTCGCCATGGCTGGCCTCGCCGGGGTGGACGTATTGCGCAGGCGTGCCCGTGCTGGCCATGGTGGCGGCGATTTTCGCGGCGACATGGCCGGATTTGCCCATGCCGGAGACGATCACCCGGCCCGGCACGCCGAGCAAATCCTCGACAACCGTATCGAACGCGGGAGGCAGGTCATCGCGCAGGCCCATGAGAGCCGCGCCTTCGGTTTGCAGGACGTCGCGGGCGATGGCGCTGGGGCTTGGTTTGTCGGGCATTTGGCGGGGCCTTTGGTTTGGGTTTGGGGGCAGGCATACCCCGCCCGCGCTTTCGCGCCAAGCCCTGCCGCAAATCGGGCTGGCCCTTGGGCGGGCCTGTGTCTAACGTCGCGCCCATGACTGGACCTGAAATCTTGGATAGCCGCTATGCGTGGTTGCGCCTTGGCGTGTCGTTGCTGATTGCGACGGTGGGCAATGTCGGCATGTGGTCGATCATCGTGGTGATGCCCGCGATGCAGGCGGAGTTCGGCGTCGACCGGGCCGAGGCGGCGCTGCCCTATACCATGACGATGGTGGGCTTTGCCTTGGGCAATTTCGGGATCGGGCGGATCGTGGACCGCTTTGGCGTGACCACGGCCCTCATTGGGGCGGCGGTGATGATTTCGGGGGCGACCGCATTGGCCGCGACAAGCCCGTCGATCTTTATTGTCTCGGTGTTGCAGATTGTGATCGGTTTCGGCACGGCGGCGAGTTTCGGGCCGCTGATTGCCGATGTCTCGCTTTGGTTCTTGAAGCGGCGGGGGATTGCCGTGGCGATCACGGCCAGTGGCAATTACATCTCGGGCGCGTTCTGGCCCGTGGTTTTGGCCGGGATATTGGCCGAGGAGGGATGGCGCGCGGTCTACCTTGTTCTGGCGGTCGTGACCGTGGCCGTGATGGTGCCCTTGTCGTTGATGTTGCGGCGGCGGGTACCCTTGGCGGCGCGGGAGCATGCCGACGGGGTCTCAAAACTGCGGGCCAAGGCGGCGGGGTTTTCGCCGCGGGCCTTGATGTTGTTGCTGGGGCTTGCCGGGGTGGGCTGTTGCGTGGCGATGTCGATGCCGCAGGTGCATATCGTCAGCCTCTGCGTGGACATGGGGTATGGCCCGGCGGTGGGCGGGCAGATGCTGTCGTTGATGCTTTTGGGCGGTGTCGGGTCGCGTTTGGTGTCGGGGTTGTTGGCTGACAAGCTGGGCGGGGTGAAGACGCTTTTGTTGGGGTCGGTTTTGCAGTGTTTGGCGCTGTTTTTGTACCTGCCTGCCGGGGGGCTGGTGTCGCTTTACATGGTCAGTTTGATTTTTGGCCTCGCACAGGGCGGGATCGTGCCGTCTTATGCCTTGGTGGTGCGGGAATATATGCCGAGCGCCGAGGCCGGGCGGCGGGTTGGCTTCGTGATGATGGCGACGATTGGCGGGATGGCCCTTGGTGGCTGGCTGTCGGGGTATATCTTCGATGTGACCGGCAGTTACCAGATGGCCTTTGTCAACGGGATCGTGTGGAATTTCCTGAACATCGGGATCATGGTGGTGATCCTTCTGCGGACGCGGCCCCGGCGGCGGGGGGCTGCGGTGGCGGCGTGAGGTGCCGAAATCTTTAAGAGATTTCGGTCCGTTTTCTTTTGAAGAAAACGGGTGTGCCTCAGGCCTCGTGGACGACCTTGATGTGCTTTTCGCCGCGCGCTTCGGCGAGGGTCATTTGCTTCTGGCGTTCGCGGAAGCGGTCTTTGGCCTCGTCGTCGGTCTCGTCAGAGCATTGGTGGCAGGAAACGCCTTGTTCGTATTCGGGGCGACTCATGTCCTCGGGTAGGATCGGGCGGCGGCAGGCGAAGCACAATTCGTGCGGGCCTTCCTTGAGCCCGTGGCCGACGGAGACGCGGCCATCGAAGACGAAACATTCGCCTTGCCATGTGCTGTCTTCGGAAGGCACCTCTTCGAGGTATTTCAGGATGCCGCCTTTGAGGTGATAAACCTCGTCCACGCCTTGACCTAGCAGGTAGTTGGTGGATTTTTCACAGCGGATGCCGCCGGTACAGAACATGGCGATCCGCTTGTTGTGGAAGCGGTGCTTGTTCGCCTCCCACCATGCGGGGAAGTCGCGGAAGCTGTCGGTTTCGGGGTCGATGGCGCCTTCGAAGGTGCCGATGGCGACCTCGTAATCGTTGCGCGTGTCGATCACCGCCACATCCGGAGAGCGGATCAACTCGTTCCATTCGGCGGGGTCGACGTAGTGGCCGACGCGTGCCTTGGGGTCGACGTCGGGTTGGCCCATGGTGACGATCTCGCGCTTCAGGCGGACCTTGAGGCGGCGGAAGGGTTGGTCGGTGCTGCTGCTTTCCTTCCATTCCAGATCGGCGCAGCCGGGCAGGGCGCGGATATGGGCCAGCACCGCGTCGATCCCGGCGCGGGGGCCGGCGATGGTGCCGTTGATCCCTTCATGCGCCAGAAGGAGCGAGCCCGAGATGCCCTGTGCAAGACACAGATCATAGAGCGGGCCGCGGATGGCGGTGGGGTCGTCAAAACGGGTGAAGTGGTAGAGGGCAGCGATGGTATACATGGGGCGAGGGATTACGCCCTGATGCGGGTTTAGACAAGGGGACAAAGTGGCGCCATTGACGGGGGTGTCGGTGCGCCTTACCCCTTATGACATTGAAACAGGAGGCCACCCATGACCCATGCCCTGATCGTGATCGACGTGCAGAATGATTTTTGCCCCGGCGGGGCCTTGGCCGTGACGGGTGGTGATGAGATCGTGCCGGGGATCAATGCGCTTATGGCTGAGGCGGAGGCGGTGATCCTGACGCAGGATTGGCATCCGGCGGGGCATTCGTCGTTTGCCAGCAGCCACAAAGGCAAAGCCCCGTTCGAGACCACGGAGATGCCCTATGGCACGCAAGTCTTGTGGCCGGACCATTGCGTGCAGGGCAGCGCGGGGGCGGCGTTTCATGCGGGGCTTGAGACCACCCGTGCCGATGCGATCATTCGCAAGGGGTACAACCCGGCGATCGACAGTTATTCGGCGTTTTTCGAGAATGACCACGAAACGCCCACGGGCCTGCACGGGATGTTGCAGGAGCGGGGGATCGAGCGGCTGACCATGGTGGGGCTGGCGACGGATTTCTGCGTGAATTTCTCGGCCGTGGATGCGGCGAAGCTGGGGTATGAGGTGACGGTCAATCAGGCGCTGTGCCGGGCGATTGATCTGGACGGTTCGCTGGCGGCATCGCTGGAGGGGATGGCGCAGGCGGGTGTGACACTGGCCTGAGCCATGGGCGATTTGCCACAAGAGATTGCCGCCTGCCGGATTTGCGCGGAGCGGTTTACGGCCACACAAACGGCGCATGCGCCGCGCCCGGTGGTGTGGTTCAAACCGGGGGCGCGTTTGTTGATTGCGGGGCAGGCACCGGGGATGCGGGTGCATAAATCGGGCAAGCCGTTTGACGATCCATCGGGGGATCGGTTGCGCGATTGGCTGGGGCTGAGTGAGGCGGAGTTCTATGATACCGACCGCGTGGCGATCGTACCGATGGCCTTTTGCTTTCCGGGCTATGACGCCAAGGGCAGTGACTTGCCGCCGCCGAAAATTTGCGGGCAGACGTGGCATGACCGGGTGATGGAAAGCCTTGAGGGTGTGGAGTTGTCGATCATCGTCGGCGGTTATTCCCAGAAGTACCATATGGGAATCAAGACCGGCGTGACCGACACCGTGCGCGATTGGCGCGCCCATGCGCCGCGGTGTTTTCCCTTGCCGCATCCGTCGTGGCGCAATACCGCATGGCTGAAGAAAAACCCGTGGTTCGAGGCGGAGCTTTTGCCGGTTTTGCGGACCCGGGTGCGCGAGGTGATGGATGGCTGACGAAACGCTTTTGGATCAGGCCCACGCGGCGATGGAGGCCGCGCCCGAGGACGAGGCCGCGCGCCTGCGGTTTTACGAGGTACTGTCGGGGAGTGAGCTTTACTTGCTTCTGGTAGCAGAGCCGGAGGGCGAGAAGGTCACGCCGGAGCTTTTCGAGGTGGGCGATGCGGGGTTCGTTCTGGTCTTTGATCGTGAGGATCGGCTGGCGCAGTTCGTCGGGCGCAGCGCGCCCTATGCCGCTTTGTCGGGCCGGGTCGTTGCCGGGATGCTGGCCGGGCAGGGCCTTGGGATGGGGGTAAACCTTGAGGTGGCGCCCTCGTCGATCCTGCTGCCGCCCGAGGCCATGGCGTGGCTGGTTGAGACCGTGGGCGAGGCCCCGGATGAAGTAGAGGCGCGGGCGCAGGAGTTCGCCCCGCCGCGAGGCTTGCCCGAGGGGTTGCTGACCGCTTTGGATGCGCGGCTGGCCTCGGCGGCGGGACTGGCCGATATGGCCTATCTGGTGGAGACCACCTACGACAGCGGGGCCAAGGGCCATTTGCTGGGTGTGATTGACGCGGAGCCGGGGGCCGAAGGCGCGTTGGCGCGGGCGGTGTCGGAGGTGTTGCGATTTTCAGGGCTGGAGGCGGCGGCATTGGACGTGGGATTTTTCCGCGCGTCGGACCCGGTGGCGGCACGGCTGGCGCGGGTGGGCTTGCGGTTTGATTTGCCCAAGCCAGGAGCCCCGGCACAGGTGCCGGGATCGGCCCCGGGGCGAGACCCGGATAAGCCCCCGCGTTTGAAGTGAGGGGTCTGGCAACCAGAAGGATCAAAGGCTCTAGGCGCGGGAACAAGGCCGAAGGCCGCCGCGCCATCGTCATGCTGGAAGCATGCCTTTGGCATGACGCCGCCCCCACGGCCCGGCGATAGGGTTGGCTTTTGAGAATCGCTCAAACGTCACGCGCCAGTGGTTGGGATAAAGTGCGACTGCCCACCCCGTAGATCGCCGCGCCGCGGCCCGTCGATGGCGTGGCTCGAAGAAATTGCTGGCGGTCTGCTTACGACAGAGTGCAGGCACCTGCGCAGATCAATAGGTCGGGTGAAACTTGCCGCCCGGCGAGAGCGTGAAAATCTCGCACCCGTCGGCAGTCACGCCAATCGAGTGTTCAAACTGGGCCGAAAGCGATTTGTCGCGCGTGACGGCTGTCCAGTCATCCGCCAGAAT
>DATFKJ010000227.1:0-3639 GCA_035268705.1 Roseovarius sp.
TCGGAGCGGCCCAGCTTGAGCACTGCCCCGATGTCGATCTCGCGCGCCACCTCGGCACAGGTTTCCTTGCGCACCAAGGCATTGAAGCGCGGCGCCAACTGGACCTCGCTCGCCCCCCGGTCATGCTCCAGCAGTGCTTCGGCCATGACAAGGCCAAGCACCCGGTCGCCAAGGAATTCAAGCCGCTGGTTGTCGTCGCGCGTCGGCGAAGACATCGAGGAATGCGTCACCGCCCGCAGCAAAAGTGCCGGGTCTGCAAACGCGTGCCCCAATCGCTCCTGAAACGCCTTCAACTCCGCCGAGACCTTCATGCGCCGCCTCAGTCAAGCTTCTCGAAAAAGCGGTCGCCCCGCCACGTCCAGAAAAACAGCATCGACCGTCCCGCAGACGAGAAGACCACACGCCCTGCCCGCCCGATAAGGTTTTCATACGGAACGAACCCAACCCCGCCGACAGCCTGCGGAAACCGCGAGTCGGTGGAATTGTCACGGTTATCCCCCATGAAGAAATAGTGCCCCTCCGGCACGGTATAAACGCCCGTATCATCCGAGCGCTGCCGCCCGATATTGATAATCTGATGCGAGTGCCCATTGGGCAGAGTCTCGATCTGGCGCGACTTTTCGCATGTCGCGCCCTCGCCCACCACGCCGTTCTCGCAACGCGGGCGAATGCGCATGGGGCCTTGGGCCGCGAACTCTTCCTTGAAGATGCCCGCATCCTCAAGCTTCACGGCCTCGCCGTTGATATGCAACACACCGTCCTTCATCTGGACCCGGTCGCCGGGCAGGCCAATCAGGCGCTTGATGAAATCCGTTCCGTTGACCGGATGGCGAAAGACGATGATATCACCACGCTCCGGCTCAGAGCCCAGAATGCGGGTGTTGTCCCCATCAATCCAACCGCAGATATCCTTGGCGTCGATATCAAGACCGACCGCCGGGATGCGGATCGTCGGGCAAGAGGCATAGGAATACCCATAGGCCATCTTGTTGACGAAGAGAAAATCGCCGATCAGCAACGTGTCTTTCATCGACCCCGAAGGAATCCAGAAGGGTTGATAAAAAATCGTGCGGAAAATTCCGGCGATTACCAAGGCCCAGAAAACGGTTTTCACCGTTTCCCAAATGCCGCTGCCCGTCTTGCCGTCGCTCGCCATCCCGCCCCTCCGGTATCAGATGATGCGCGCTACATGCGGCGCGCGTGGCGGGGAGTCAAGGCAACCGCCGCGCCCGTGATGCCGCAGGGATAAGGGGGGCGCTGCCCCCGCCGCCCTACGGGCGCCTCCCCCGGGATATTTTCGGAAAGAAGAAAGGTTCAAGGCCCAGGTTCGCACGCCCGGTCAACCCCGATCACAAGGCCTGCCGCACCGACGCGGTACCGACAAGATGCCGACGTATTGCAGACAAGGATTTTGACACGTCAACAAAGCCTTAGCCGCGATTCGGCAAAAGCGGTCGCGCCTCGATCAAGACGAATGCCTGCGCCCATGGATGATCGTCTGTCAGGGTGACATGAATCACCGCCTCATGCCCTTCGGGCGTCAACTCGGCCAAACGATCCGCGGCCCAGCCCGTCACCGCCATGGTCGGTTGGCCGGTGTCGATATTGCTGACCGCCATATCCTTCCATGCGATCCCCATTCGCAGCCCGGTACCCAGTGCCTTGGAACAGGCCTCTTTCGCCGCCCAGCGCTTGGCATATGTGCCCGCTACATCGGCCCGTCGTTCGGCTTTGCGCTGCTCGACCTCTGTGAAGACCCGGTTGCGAAACCTGTCGCCGAAACGGTCCAAGGTGCCTTGGATACGCACGATATTCGCCAGATCGGTGCCTATGCCAAGGATCATTCGGCACTGTCCCTATCTTTCATCAGGCTCAACTGGTTGCCCACCCCAAGACCGGCGAAATAGCGATTGCAGATCAGGTAACCACCTGCATAAAGCCCCAGCAAGATGCTGAATTGCTTGGGAAATCCCCAAGCTACGGCCAGTTTCTCGAATTCGGGCAAATACCCCTGCCCGCCGAAGGCCAATGCGACATTCAGGATGACGGCAACCGTCGTCGCGCCCCAGGCAAACCGCCAGATTTCGCGGCTTTCGGGCCTGCGCCCGTTGCGGCGCGCGAACTGCTGACCCTCAACCAAGGCCGCGATCATCGCAGGCACCATCAGTTGCGCTGATGAGGCCGCAACACTATCGAACCGCGTTTGCAAGGCGGTCACCGTAAAGCTGGCCCCGATGGCCACCGCCAAGAACACCAAAGCATAGCGCCACATGGTCATGCCCGCGCCTCATCCATCATGCGGCGCATTTCGGCAATTGCTGGACCAAGCCCAAGAAAGATCGACTCGCCCATCAGGAAATGTCCGATATTCAGCTCCATGACCTCGGGCATGGCGGCAATCGGCTTGACCGTTTCATAGGTCAGCCCATGTCCTGCATGTACCTCAAGGCCCAAGGATTGAGCCAGAGCCGCGCCCGCGTGCAGGCCCTCCAACTCCTTGTCACGCTTATCGAAATCACCTTCGTAGTGGTAATCGCAATAAGCCCCGGTGTGCAGTTCCACCACCGCAGCCCCGATCCGGGCCGAGGCCTCGATCTGCCGCGCCTCGTGCCCGATGAACAGCGACACCCGGCAACCCACCTCGCGCAGGGGCGCGATAAAATCAGCCAGCCGATTATCATCGCCTGCCACATCCAACCCCCCCTCGGTCGTGCGTTCCTCGCGCTTTTCAGGTACGATGCAAACGGCATGGGGCTTGTGACGCAAGGCAATCGCCTGCATCTCAGGCGTCGCCGCCATCTCGAAATTAAGCGGCACCTCAAGAGCGTCCATCAACCCTTCTATATCCGCATCCACGATATGGCGACGATCTTCGCGCAGATGCGCCGTGATCCCGTCTGCCCCGGCCTCTTCGGCCAGTTTCGCGGCGCGCACCGGATCGGGATAGGGGCTTCCCCGCGCGTTGCGCAGTGTTGCCACGTGATCAATGTTTACCCCAAGCCGCAGCTTGTCTTCATTCGACATCTTGCGTCCCTTTGCGTTTGAGTCGGGGGTGAGGTTAGTCCGGTTTCTTGCGCGCGTCAGCCTTGTGAGAGGCTTTTTCCTTCAAGGCCGCAAGTTTCGCCTTGAGCGCGCCTTTGCGGCGGTTCTGATAGGCTTGGATGACCGGCAGACTTACGTAGTAGCCGACTAGTCCCGCAATCAAACCCGGAATAAGCCCACCGATCATGTAGGGAAAGAAAACCTCATCGTAAAACAGCTGCAGATGGCTCCAATCCGCGGATTCGTCCGTGAACATGGCCCATAGATTGTCCTTCAGGTCTCTACCCGCGTCCACGAACTTGCCACCAAGCGAACGCTCCACAGTGTCGCCCAAGGGCGTCCCGAGCCCGAGGATGAAATATCCAGTCTGCAAGGAACTGGCCGCAATCGGCACGAAAGTCAGCGGGTTACCCACGAAGGTCGACAAAAGCGCGGCCACGATATTGCCCCGCATCACCCAGGCCAAGGACGCCGCCAGGAAGAAATGCAACCCGAAGAACGGCGAGAAGGTCACGAAGATGCCGGCGAATATTCCTCGGGCGATCCGGTGTGGTGGATCGGGCAACCGGCGAAGTCGGTGCTTGACGTAGTGAAACG
>DATFKJ010000228.1:0-6527 GCA_035268705.1 Roseovarius sp.
GGGTACGGCGGCTGATGAAGCTGATGCGGTTGGTCCCGATCTACCAAGAGCCCAAGACCAGCAAAAAGCATCCCGCACACAAGATATATCCGTATCTTCTCAGAGACTTGCCTATCACTCGGCCAAACCAGGCCTGGTGCACCGACATCACCTACATCCCGATGCGGCGGGGTTTCCTCTACCTGGTGGCCATCATGGACTGGTACAGTCGCAAGGTCCTGAGTTGGAGGCTGACTGCGGATCAGATAACGGAGGTGCTTGTACTTGCAGGGCAGGACAACTCGCCCTTGGGGTTGCGCGATCACGCAATCCTGCAGCTTCTTGCCAAGTATGGCCTTCGATCCGGTGAGGTCGGTCGCCTGCAGATCGAAGATATCAATTGGCGGGCAGATACCATTCGGGTGCACCGCTCCAAATCCAATGCCACGGCCGTGCTGCCCTTGATGGAATCCGTAGGGGAAGCGATCCTGCGTTACCTGCGGGACGGCCGTCCGGACACTGATATGCGCACCGTCTTCGTGCGAAGCCGTGCGCCTTATCAACCGATGACGGCTAGCAGTCTTTATGGTGTGGTCAAACGACGTCTGGGAGTTGCCGGGATTGAACTTACAGGCAAGCGAGGGCCACATATCTTCCGCCACGCCCGCGCAGTCAGCATGTTGAGGGCATCCACCCCGCGCAAGATCATTGGCGATGTCCTTGGCCACCGATCCCCGGAATCGACCGCACCCTATCTGAAGCTTGCCACTGAAGACCTGCGGGCAATTGCCATCAACCTTCCAGGCCGGGAGGTGAGACAATGACGTGCTGGCCTGAAGATGGCAATGTGATCATCGAGACCTATATCACTCAGCTTCCACTTCATTGCGCGATAACGCCAATCTACTATCGACAAGCGCTGAACAGCTTCTGGCAGGTGGTGTTGCGGTTTGGCGCAACCGACCGGCAAGCATTTGAATACTGGTTGCGTGAGCGCGGTGAGATCTGGGCTCATTCAACGGTGCAGAACCGCGCCCGTATCGTCGCCCGTTTCCTTGATGCCCTGGCGGATGATGGAAGAATTGCCAGCAATCCGATCTCCGACCTTCGCCGTAACTACAATGCCCACAGTGACACGGCCACCATACGGGCTTTGATGGCCCCTGACCCAGATCGTGCGCTCGACACGTTGCGACAGCCGCGACCGTTTGCGAGTTCGTTGGGCGAGTTGCTGCGCGACCATGTCGAGCGGATGCAGCGCCGGGGCTAACGATATGAGGCGGCCGATGTCATTTGCCGCCGGTTCGACCGCTTCTTACAGCAAAGGCGCGATCTCGATGACCAGCCGCTGGAGATCATGCTTGAGCACTACCGCAGGGTAAAGGCGACCGCGAACCATTTAGCCGAATGCGAAAAATTGGCCCGTATCCTGAACAAGGCCCTGTGTCACGACGATCCATCACGGCCCAGACGGCGACCGGACAACCGGCCAGTGAAGCAGGTTGCGCGCGGCTGGCGGCGTCCGCATATCTACAGCCCCGAGGATATCCAGAAACTGCTTGCAATCGCCCGGACCTACCCGTCGCCGCGCGCGCCTTCGCGTCCGATCAATCTCTATACGATGCTGGTTCTAACCTATTGCGCTGGATTGCGGATCGGCGAACTTGCCAAGTTGACGCTCAGCGACGTTGACATGCAGGCCGGGACCATCGCGATCGGGGAGACGAAGTTCTTCAAGTCCCGCATCCTGCCGCTGTCGGACAGCGCAATAGATGCTCTACACACGCTTCTCGAAGCGCGGCAGAAGGCCAAGGTCTCTCGCAGCCCCGAAGCTGGCTTGTTCTGGCACGATCAAAAGAACCGCCACTACTGTCGGGCAACTATCAGCGATCACCTCGTTGCCATTCTGCGCATGGCAGGCCTCAAACCGGCTAAGGGCAAGACCGGACCGCGCATCCATGACCTGCGCCACACCTTCGTTGTTCACCGGATCCTCGACTGGTATCGGCAAGGCGTGAACCCGCAGGAAAAACTGCCGTATCTCGCCACGTACCTGGGTCACCGCGACATCAACTCAACCCTGGTTTACATCACCGTAACCCAGGAGCTGTTGCACGAAGCCAGTGAGAGGTTCCGGTCCTTCGCCTCGCCCGGCAATGCTGAACCGGTGGAGGTGACATCATGAAATCTGATCCGCTCCCACAGTTGCTGCGCATGTTCTTCACCGATTGGATGGTCCAGCAACGCAACGCGTCCCAACACACTGTCAAATCCTATCGGGATACCTGGCGGCTCTTTCTGCGCTTTGTCGCGGACCGGCGTGGCAAGCCGGTTGTTCGTCTGGCGCTGAGCGAATTGACTGCGGTGGAGGTCATCGCCTTCCTACAATATCTTGAGATCGAACGCGGTGACACCATCGGTACCCGGAACTGCCGTCTTGCTGCCCTGCGCGGCTTCTTTGGCTTCGTGGCGACACGCCAACCGGAGCTCATGGCGCAATGCGCGGAGGTTTTGAACGTGCCGACGAAAAAAGCGCCGATCCGCGCGCCAGACTACCTTGAACCCCAAGAGGTGCAGGCGATCTTGGCGCAACCCGACCGGTCCACGTTGATCGGCCAGCGAGACCATACCTTGCTGTCATTCCTCTACAACACCGGCGCTCGCATCCAGGAAGCACTTAATCTTTGCCCACAGGCCATCAGGTTCGAGGCACCCGCCTGCGTGCGCTTGTACGGCAAAGGCCGCAAGGAGCGGATCAGTCCGCTCTGGCCGGAGACGGTCGCCTTGCTGAGGTCACTACTTGAACGAACACCAAGGCAAACCAATGAGCCCATCTTTGTGAACCGCTACGGCAACCCCATCAGCGCCTCTGGTGTGCGGTTCAAGCTGGCGGATTATGTCAGCGCGGCTGAAAAGATCGCGCCGACGTTGGCGGCAAAACATGTGACGCCGCACAGCTTCAGGCACGCGACAGCCGTGCACTTGGTCGCCGCAGGCGTCGACGTCACGGTCATCCGCAGCTGGCTGGGCCATGTCAGCCTCGAGACCACCAACCACTACGCACAGGCAAATCTGGAAACCAAACGCCGGGCACTGGAGCGTGTCGAAAAACCGAAAACGGATAGCTCGCCATCCTGGCGGCGCGACCAGAGTGTGCTCGACTGGTTGGATACGCTCTGACATGCCTCAAAGATAATGCGGAGGAAAAACGTTGGAAAATGCTGAAAGCCAGTACCTTGGCGGGCCTCCTCCGCATTACCCCCTCCTCGCGATAATTGAAAGCGCTCAAGGAGGACAAGCGGGCGATTTTTCGCGCGGCGTCCGAGGCGCAGAAGGCCGCCGATTTTGTGCTAGCGGCGGCAGGTCAATCGAACGCGGCTGCAGCATGAGCGGCCCCGCAATCCTGCCCCCGATGACGTGCCGCAAATGCGGCACGTCAAACCCAGTGATCTTTCTCGCGCCGGTCATCGTGAAAGGCAGTGGCACCTGTATTTGCTTGGATTGTGCAGAGGCGCGCAAATGGCTGGATCCGGACGGCAACTTGAAAGCCGGTGTTGAGCTTTGAGCACCTGCGCCCCGCCTCATGTGGCGGGGCGCAGGCACTTTGAACGAGATGGGAAATTGTGGCCCGTGCTGCTGCGCACGGGCCGCCCTGAGAAACGGACTGTGCGGAGGATCGACCGGCTTTCAGCCCGCTCACCTCCTTCAGGCTTCTTTCAATTTGATTGGTCCGTCCAACATCCCTGTCTCGTCCCGTCAATGGGCAAGCGCCGCGCGTGCGCGTCGTCAAAGCCTTCAGCCCGTGTCCTCGCGCGAAGGCGCGCTGCGGGCCGCACCAGTTGCTGGCTCTGACCCATTGACTGGCCGCTCCTGGGCCGTGGGTCGGGCTGTGCCCCCACCCACTCTGTTCCGCCGAATACATGCGTATTCGGTCAGATCAGATTGGCCGGTGTGCAGCCCATCGGCGGAAGGGGGCGCAAGCCCCAACCGCAGCACCCAAGAGGAGGCCACAAATGGCTCACAAATATCAGCCCCCGAAATTCTGGACCTGCGACTGTGATCGCACGACCGGCGGTCACATCATCGACGGGCTCTATAGCACTTGCGTCTATTGCGGGAAGCATCGGCACGAGCTGAGGGAGATTGTTGTTCCGTCAGGTTTGGGCGGCGTGTTCTGTGTCGAGATCCTCAGTGTCGAGGAGGATTGCGCCAAGGTGAAGGTGGTCAAAAGCTCGAACGGCTTTGACGCGCTGCCACCCTTCACGGTGCCGTTCAAGGACATCGCCCCGCGTTGGAAGCACAAGGCGGGAGAAATCCGATGACCCCAGACTATCACAGCGAGGATTTTGCAACCGCGCGACTGGAAGACACCGTGAGTTTGCGAAGCGTCGCCCGTGAGGCCCGCGCCACGCTTTACGCGGTGTTGAACCGGCTGGAGTTGAACGATCTCGACGGCGAGGAGCAGCCCTATATCGACGATTGTCTTGGGGCGCTCGCAATCCTTGAGGAGGCGTTGCGATGACCGTGGAAGACATCAAAGCAGCAGTGGACGCGGGCAACCGCGTTCACTGGATCAAGAGCGGATATTTGGTGACGCGTGATGGTCTCGGGCAATACCTCATCTCGTTCACGCGGAACGGGGCGGTTATCGGCTTGACCAGTCGGGATGGGACCCGCCTGAACGGCGAGCTTGACGAATTTTTCATCGAGGAAAATGCAGAGGTTTGGCATGGAATATTCTGACATCAGGCAAGCGGCCCGAGAGGGCCGCGCCAGCGTGCATCTTCATGGGTTCTGTAATCTGCCCGACGGCGGGCAGGAGTATTGTGATGATCCAGCACTGATCGATGGCTGGGCTATCTATGTCCGAGTTGAGACCCCGGACGACCCGCAACCGCCCTTTGATTTGCACGAGCTGCTCGACCATCAAACCTATGCCGGCGCCGAAGGCGCGGCCCGCGCAATAGCGCTGCAATTAGTTGGCGATGCTGAGGCATGGAACCACGATTAGTGGTGCCATGCCTTGCGCATGTAGCCAGGCTTTGCCCGGCGGTCGCAGCGTTTCGCTGCTCCATACGGAATACAGGCAGTTGATTCAATATTATAATATTGAATCAACTATGGCGAAATGCCATAACTGGGCTGCCTGTATGATGCTGGCCTGTATGATGCTGGCAAGAAATAGGGGTGATTACTTCACATGGCCCGATCCCGCGCCAATCCTGCGAACCGGCTGAGCCAGGAGCAGCGTTTCGCCATCGTGCGCAAGCGCGGGCAGGGCGTGCCGGTGGCGAATCTGGCGCGGGAGTTTGGTGTCACACCTCGGACGATCTACTACACGCTGCAGACCGATCGGAGCCGGCAGATTGACGGGCGGGTGCGCACTGAGGTGGTGAATGTTCGGCTCACGGCCCAGGAACTCTCTCGCTTCGACGCGGTGCTGACCCGGCGCGAGATCGCGAGTCGGGCCGAGGCGCTACGGCGCCTGATCCATGCCGCCAGTGATCTATTCGTGCCCGATGATGATCTGGCCTTCGAGATGCGCGGGCTCTCAGCGGCGCTGAACCGCGCGGGCAATAACGTGAACCAGATTGCGCAGCGGCTGAACGAGGCGAAGCGGCGCGGCAAGACCCCGCCCTATGGCGACAGCGCCCATGCCCAGGTGCGGGCTCTGGGCTCGCTGGTTTTTGATATCGCTGACCAGGTGCAGGAGATGGCCGAGCGTCGGCGCGGCGCGCTCTCAGCCGAGGTTGCGCGGGTGCTGGAGGGGGCAATTGATGGCCCGGAATAATGCCGCAGTGGCCGCGGCCCAGAGCGCGTTCTTTGACCGCGACTGGAGCCGGATCAGTGGCAGCGTCCCGCGGGCGCGTCAGAAGCAGATGGTGCGCGCCGCAATGGGGCATTCGCCCGCAATCTTCAAAGCCATCCGTTCGGGCGGCACCCATACGCGAGCGCAGCTGCGCAACCAGCTTGGCTACCTGACCTCGAAATCCAGCATGATCATCGACAGCCGCGGAACCTATGACGGGCAGGAGCGGCTCAGCGAGAAGGAAGCCGAACAGGTCACCCGCCGTTTCGCCGCGCAATGGAACGAGGGGTTCAATCCCAAGCTTGGCCATACCTCGCATCTGTTGATGGCCTTTCCCATTGGCACACGGGTCGAGGATGTCGGCGAGATCACCCGCGAGATCTGCGAGCGCTTTTTCCAGGGCGAGGGCAGCCATTTTGACTATATCGCCGCCGTCCACGAGGACCGCGATCACCCCCATGCGCATGTCGTGCTGAACCGGCGCAGCAAGGATGGCGAGGTCTTTTTTCTCAAGCAGGATCATCACTTCAACTATGACGCCTTCCGAGAGGCGATGGTGGAGGTGAGCGACCGCTACGGCCTGAGGCTTGAGGCGACCAGGCGGGCGGAGCGCGGCGTGGTGACCAAGGCCCCGGCCGATGCCCAGGTGCGCCGCGCCATGGAGAACAGTCAGACGGTTTGCGAGCGGGAGCGCGTGGGCCCCGAACTTGACCGGGCCCTGGCCGAGATTGCCGGGCAC
>DATFKJ010000229.1:0-7740 GCA_035268705.1 Roseovarius sp.
AACGACCAGATCGCCATGATCGCGAAAACCACCACCGCATAGCCAAGGCCGGTCTCGCCAAAGGCAAACAGGGCCAGCGGTAGACCCAGATTCCCGGTATTGCCGAAAATCATCGGCGCGGCATAGGTGCGCTGCTCCAACCCGCCCGCGCGCATCAAAATCTGCATCGCGGCGGTCAGCACGCCATAGGCCACGACCGCGGCCAGCGACAGCGTGGTCAGGGCCGCCGGGTCGATCTCGGTCTGCATCAGCGAGACAAAGATCAGGCAAGGCACCGACAGCGTCATCGCCATGCGCGTGACGAACTCGACGCTATAGTCGAACCCAAGCTTTACCCAGGTAAATCCGATGGCGGCCAGCATGAAGACCGGCGCCACGATCTCAAGCACTGTCAAAGCAAGGTTCACAGACTGTTTCCCATCCAAATTGACCCCGGTATTAGACAAACCGGCCTTGAAACCATTAGGATGCGAGGATAGGGGCTGCAACATGATGCTGAAGACACGAGCCAAATACCATCTGGGCCAAGTGGTCCGTCACAAGAAACACCCGTTCCGGGGGGTGGTCTTTGACGTGGACCCTGAGTTCTCCAATACCGAGGAATGGTATCACTCCATCCCCGAGGACAGCCGCCCCTCGAAGGAACAGCCCTTCTACCACCTTCTGGCCGAGAACGACCAAAGCTACTACGTGGCCTATGTCTCGGAACAGAATCTCGTGGCCGACTATTCGGGCGAGCCGGTGGATCACCCCGACATCCCCGATCTCTTCGGCCCGTTTCAGGACGGTGCCTATCCGCTGCACTTCCAACTGAACTAACGCTGTCGCAGGCGCCATGCCGTAGGGTGCGCATTCACTGCGCACCATGATGTGACCCGTGGTCGCTCATCGCTCCGCGCCTCGCGAAGAAGCCCGGAAGGGCTGATGAGCGCGCTCGCCAAAACGTACAAAACGCAGGTGCATTTTGTACAAAACTCACCGTGCGCCCTGTTAACCCGCCGGGCGTCGGTCAAAAATACCGACGCGATACCGACGTAAAACCTATGCGATGCAGACAGGGGTTTTTGTCGTTAACCCAAGGGCTTAGCCCCGATTCGCTCAATACCCCAGCGCACAGCCATCCTTGCGCGCATCACTCGCCCCTTCCAACACTCCATCGGGCCGGATCAGGATCGCCTGCGCGCCGCCAATCGCCTCCTCGGGCGTGCTCACCTTGTGGCCCATATCGGCCAATTCCTGTTTCACACTGTCGGCGTAGCCGCGCTCGACCTTCATCTCGCCCTTGTCCGAAAAGGTCCGCGGCGCGTCGATCGCGGCCTGCGGGTCCATGTCGAAGTCCCTGAGATTGCTGACAAATCTGGCGTGCCCGTTGGGCTGATAGGCCCCGCCCATGACGCCAAAAGGCATGGTGACACCGCTTTCGTCGGCCAGCATCCCGGGAATGATCGTATGCATGGGCCGCTTGCCGCCCGCCATCTCGTTCGGATGGCCGGGTGTCAGGGTGAAGCCCGCACCCCGGTTCTGCAACAATATCCCGAATTTCTCCGAGGCGATGCCAGAGCCAAACCCATGAAAAATAGAGTAAATCAGCGATACCGCCATCCGATCCTTGTCCACAACGGTGATATATACCGTATCCTTATGCACCGCCTCTGTCAGCGGCGCCGCGGCGGGCATGGCGTTCTGCGGATCAATCAAGGCGGCCAGTTTCGCCGCCGTATCAGGCGACAGCATATGCTCAAGCCGCGCGGTATGATCCGCATCGGCAATGATCCGGTCGCGCGCGTCATAGGCTAGTTTCGCCGCCTCCGCCTCGATATGGGCACGCTGTGCGCCAAGCGGGTCCATCCGCGAAATATCAAAGTGTTTCAGGATGTAAAGCATCAAGATAGCCGTCGCGCCCTGACCATTGGGCGGATGCTCCACCAGATCGACACCGCCATATTGCCCGCGCACGGGTGTGGTGTAGTCGCAGGCAGCGGCCGCGAAATCCTCTGGGCTGTGAACGCCGCCCATGCCGTTCAGCGTGGCCAGCATATCCTCGGCCACTTCACCGCTGTAAAAGGCGTCGCGTCCATGCTTGGCAATCCGGCGCAGCACCTCGGCCTGTCCCGGAGCGCGGAAAACCTCGCCTGTGGCGTACGGTTGCCCTGCTTTGGAGTAATGCGTAACCCCATGACCTTGCAGCGCTTTTCCAGATGTAGGCCAGTCAAAGGCCACACGTGGCGCAACCGGCACGCCTGCCTCGGCATAGTGGATCGAAGGGGCCAAAAGGGCATCAAGGCCCAGTTTGCCATGCGCGTCACTCAATCGGCAAAAGGCATCTATGGCGCAGGGGATGGTGACCGCCTCTGGCCCATGAAGCGGCACGGTTTCATGCCCTTTGGCGCGCAAATCCGCGGCACTGGCCGCCGCCGGCGCACGGCCCGATCCGTTCAGCGCCCTGACCTCACCATTGCCGGGTTCAGAGAACAACACGAAGCAATCGCCACCGATGCCGGTCATCTGCGGTTCGCAAATCCCCAGCAAAACGGCCCCGGCAATTGCCGCATCCATGGCGTTGCCGCCGCGTTCAAGAATGTCGATGGCCGTTTTCGCCGCCAACGGATGGGACGTGGCGCACAGACCATTGGTGGCAAAGCAGGCTGAACGGCCGGGCAAATGGAAATCGCGCATTGGTCCTCCTAGGGTGTCAACAGGGAGACCATAAAGCGTTATGGCACAACACAAAATCAAAATGTAATTAAATGAACGCTTGTTTTATGCCGGACGCCGACCCGAGACGGTTTGCGATGGCTGGAACGCTACTGCCGGGTCGTGGACTGACCGCGTGATGCAGAAATAAGAAACCTCGACGCCGCGCACTGGGTGGGGGCTGTTAATAGCACGGCGCCGAGGGAAGCTTTTGCAGCTACACGTTCTTAATGACCGACTATTCGGGCGGTTCTGCGCACAGATTGTGACAAGAATGCGATTTTGTGCGTGGTTGTTCGACTACGCCGTGTGTTCCTTTGGGTGAATGATAAGCGAAAGCTGGTTTTCATCATTCTGACGCCGATAGGTCACGCTCTCACATAGATCGTTGATCAAGAACCAGCCGAATCCCCCCTCTGGAAGGCTTTCAGATGGGCCGTTCGAAACAGGCAGTTGTGCCACGGGAACCGTCAAACCCGGCAGCGGCTTGCCACGGTCGCGGATTATTGCCGACACGCATGTCCCCTCGATAACCGCATCAATATGCACTGTGCCGGGCTCGAGTCCGGCATAGGCGTGTTCGGCAATGTTGTTGAGCGCCTCGGCCCAAACCAACTCGATGGTGCCAAGCCATGCGTCGGGTACCCGAGCCGCCACAAGCCGCGCGCGCCCCTGCGACAAGAGACTGCGCACGCCGCTTTCCGTAGCGGTCTCACTCAGGGAAAACCGGTGTGCCATCGGTGGCGCCTTCCCGACATAGGGATCTTCACTCCGCAAGAGGGGGCCACCCTTAACCGGTGGCCTGCTGTGTCATGTTCTTGATGCTGTCATGGATCACGAAAACCGAATCCATGCGTGTCAGGCGGAAAACTTTCGCCACATCCGGGGTCAGGCCGGCCAAATCAAGCCGTTGACCCGGCCTGAGCTGCTTCATCGACGCGACAATCGCGCCAAGACCGCTCGAGTCGACAAAGGTGACTTTTGACAAATCCAGCACGGCTTGCGGCGGGCCCTTTTCCGTCAAGGCGCGCATGCTGTCCTTGAAGCGGATGGCGGCGCTGGCGTCGATGCGCGGTTCGTTGACGGTGATGATGAGCGTAGTGTTGGTTTCTGTGCTTTGCAGGTCCATGATGCCTCCGGGCCATAGGTAGTAATACGGCCAAGGCTAGACCCCATTCCTTACCATTCGGTATGCAGGGGCCTGATAGAGGAGGAATGTCCGATGAAAGAGGTTGTCATCGCAGGCGCCGCCCGCACGCCCATGGGCGGGTTTCAAGGTGATTTCGATGGGGTCGAGGCCGCTGTCTTGGGTGGGGCCGCCATCCGCGCGGCGCTCGTCGATGCCCGCACCGCGACCGCTGATGAGGTTCTGATGGGCTGTGTGCTGCCTGCGGGACAAGGTCAGGCCCCTGCGCGGCAGGCCGGGTTTGCCGCTGGATTGGGAGAAGAGGTTCCTGCGACAACGCTCAACAAGATGTGCGGGTCTGGGATGAAGGCGGCGATGATCGGGTTTGATCAGATCGCGTTAGGCCATAGCGAGACCATGATAACCGGCGGCATGGAGTCGATGTCCTGCGCGCCGTACCTGTTGCCCAAGATGCGCGGCGGGGCCCGGCTCGGCCATGCAGAGGTGCAGGATCATATGTTCCTTGATGGACTGGAAGACGCCTATGACAAGGGCCGTCTCATGGGGACCTTTGCCGAGGATTGCGCCGAAACCTTTCAATTCAGCCGCGAGGCGCAGGATGCCTATGCCATAGGCTCTCTCGAAGGGGCGCTTGCCGCGCAGAAATCCGGTGCTTTCGCGGCAGAGATCGCGCCGGTCACCCTGCAAACCCGCAAGGGCGAGGTGACGATTTCCGAGGATGAACAGCCCGCCAAGGCCCGGCCCGACAAGATTCCGCAATTGAAACCGGCCTTCCGCAAGGATGGCACGGTGACGCCCGCCAATTCCTCGTCGATCAGCGATGGCGCGGCGGCGCTTCTGCTCGCTTCGCGTGACGCGGCCGAGGCCCGGGGGCTGAACATCCGTGCGCGCATCATGGGCCATGCAAGCCACGCGCAAGCCCCGGGTTGGTTCACCACGGCCCCCGTGCCGGCGGCGCAGAAACTCCTGCAATCGCTGGGCTGGTCCAAGGATGACGTCGACCTTTGGGAGGTGAACGAGGCTTTCGCGGTCGTTCCCATGGCTTTCATGCAGGAAATGGGCCTTCCGCGCGAGAAGGTGAACGTCAACGGCGGGGCCTGTGCGCTGGGCCACCCCATCGGCGCCAGCGGCGCGCGGATCATGGTGACGCTGCTGAATGCCTTGGAAAAGCGCGACCTCAAGCGCGGTGTCGCGGCGATCTGCATTGGCGGGGGCGAAGGCACCGCCATTGCGATCGAACGGGTCTGATCCGTATCTGCCCCATGTGCCTTGGCCATTGTGGCCGGTATCCCGAGTGTGATTAAACAATCTGGACACGCGCCGTGGAGGCCAAGATGCAGATCGACTACGCCGAAATCTCCAAGACTATCGCAGCCTTGACCGAGGGCGAAACGGATGACGTGGCCCTTATGGCCACGGTCGTGTGTGAATTGCACCATGCAGATGACCGTTTTGACTGGACCGGGTTTTACCGCGTGACTGGCCCCGAAATGCTCAAGGTCGGTCCATACCAAGGTGGTCACGGGTGCCTCACCATTCCGTTTTCGCGCGGTGTTTGCGGCGCGGCGGCACGCACTGGGGCTGTCCAGCTGGTGGGTGATGTCGAAGCCTTCCCGGGGCATATCGCCTGTTCGAGTTCAACGCGCTCCGAGATCGTCTTGCCGGTCTATAACGGAGCGTGGGAACTGCTTGGTGTGCTTGACATCGACAGCGACCGGCCACACGCCTTTGACCAAGACGACGCCAAAGGACTGCAAGCAATCCTCAGCGATGTCTTTGGACGGCTCTAGGAGGGCACCAAATGAGAATTGCCACAGCCGCATACCCGCTGGATCAGTTCAATCTGTGGTCTGACTACGCCCAAAAGCTTGAGGCTTGGGTCGTTGAGGCCGTGGGGCAGGGGGCCGAGTTGCTGGTATTCCCCGAATACGGCGCGATGGAATTGGCCACGCTCGATGGGTTGCACGTGGCCGCTGATCTTCCCGCGTCCTTGCGTGCCATCTCGGATAGGATGCCACAGGTTGATGCGCTGCATGCCGAACTTGCCGCAAGGTTCAATGTCCATATCTGCGCCGCCTCGGCCCCGATTTTCGATGATGCTATCGGGCCAAACCCCGTCAACCGGGCCCGGTTTTTCGCGCCGGGCGGAGATATGGGCATTCAAGACAAACAGATCATGACCCGCTGGGAGCGTGCGCCCATGGGTGTCGTGCCCGGCGGTCCGCTCACATTGTTTGATACCGCCTTGGGCAAAATCGGCATCCTTATCTGCTATGACGCTGAATTTCCGCTTCTTGCGCGCGCGCTGCAAGAGGCCGACATTCTGCTTGTTCCGTCTTGCACAGAGGCGCTCGAAGGCTACTGGCGTGTCCGCATCGGTGCCATGGCCCGCGCGCTTGAGGCGCAATGCGTCACCGTCATGGCATCCACCGTGGGCGACGCGCGATGGAACGATGTGGCTGACTTGAACACTGGCGCTGGAGGCGTCTTTGGCCCACCCGACGCAGGCTTCCCGCCCACCGGCGTTTTGGCCGAAGGTCCGCTCAATACCCCGGGCTGGACCGTGGCCGATGTGGACATCGCTGCCATTGCGCAGGTCCGCGCCGATGGCAATGTGCTCAATGCAACGCATTGGAACGAGCAGCCCGCTCGCGTCAAGGATGTCACACAGCATCGGCTGAGGTGATTATGGCCTTGAAAAGCACTGCGAATAGGCCCATTTAAGGCGCGGTTCGCACAGAAGGCGGATCATGCAACGAAGGAGAGACCATGGCCAAGGAAGATACGCTCGAATTTCCCGGTGTCGTGAAAGAACTCCTGCCGAATGCGACGTTCCGGGTCGAGCTTGAAAACGGCCATGAGATCATTGCTCACACGGCAGGCAAGATGCGCAAGAACCGCATCCGCGTTCTGGCAGGCGACAAGGTGCAAGTCGAAATGACGCCCTATGATCTGACCAAAGGTCGGATCAACTACCGATTCAAATAGCGCGAAGCCCTTGGCTTCGCGACAGTGCGGGTAAACGTTTTGCGCAGCAAAATGTGGCCGGCACCCGGCTGCAATTCTGGGCGCTGACATGATCGACACCCCCAAACTCATCCTCGGATCGGGAAGCCCGCGCAGGCGGGACTTGCTGGCGCAAATCGGGGTGGTGGCGGATGACATCCGCCCGCCCGACATTGATGAAACCCCGCAAAAATCCGAACTGCCGCGCCCCTACTGCATCCGCATGGCGCTGCAAAAGTCTATGGCGGTTGAGGCCGGGCCTGACGATATCGTGCTGTCGGCCGATACCACCGTGGCGCTGGGCCGCCGCATCATGGGCAAACCGGAAAGCGCAGGCGAAGCCGCGCAATTCCTGCTGGCCATGTCGGGCCGGCGCCACAAGGTGATTACCGCCGTCGCCATCCGGCGGGGTGATCAGCTATGGCAGCGCGACGTCGTGACCACCGTCAAGATGAAGTCCCTTTCGGATGACGACCTCAACGCCTATCTCGCCACTGGCGATTGGCAGGGCAAGGCAGGCGGCTATGGCATTCAAGGCCCCGCCGGTGTTCTGATCCCGTGGATTCAAGGCTCCTTCACCGCCGTCGTCGGCTTGCCGCTGGCCGAAACCGCCACCCTCCTGCGCGCCGCAGGCTACCCATTGTTTAAGGAGTCGCCATGAAAGGCCGCCTGATCGCCCTCGATCACATCAATGAAACCGAGGCCGCCGCCCTTATGGTCGATGGCCGCCTCGAAGACCTGTTCCTTGATCCCGACGGCCCGCGCCCCGGCGCCATCTACCGCGCCATTGCCGACCGCCCGATGAAAGGGCAGGGGGGCATGTTCTTGCGCACCCCCGATGGCACGGTTTTCTTGCGACAGGTTAAGGGCCTCAGCCCCGGACAGCCCCTTTT
>DATFKJ010000230.1:0-3358 GCA_035268705.1 Roseovarius sp.
CATGCGGGCCTTGCGGATAATCCTTGGCATATTGATCAAGGATCTCGGAGTGCCCGGCCATGCGCGCGGCCTTCTCCATTTCCTCACCCGAGTGGCATCCAGCGCCCTGGTCGGGCGCAGCGTCGGGTGCCCGGCTGCCCGACTCGTCGGGCTTGCCCTTGATCACCTCTGCCTCTTGGGCCGTGTCGTATGTGACTTCATCACTCATGGTGTCGCCTTTCACGCGTCGTCGTAGATGACTTCGAGCGAGGGTTTCGTTTCGGCATTCTTGCCGCGCATGTCTTCGTCGGTGGCAGGTTCCAGCGTCACGCCGGCCCCGGTGTCTGATCCGTCGAAGAGGTTCAAAAGAGCGTCCTGATCCAAGGGCGAGGGGCGGACTGGCGGGGCCAGCGACACCGCCTCGGCCAACCCGGCAAACAGGCTGCCCCATTGGCTCTCGAAGGTGCCAACAATCTGATAATTCGCAGATTTCTTGCGCAGATCGTCATCCTGGGGAATCGCGGCCAGCACCGGGATATCCACCGCTTCGGCAAAGGCCTGCGCCTCGCCCGAGTGGTCATCCTTGTTCACCACCAACCCCGCGACGCCGACATTGCCACCCAGCTTGCGGAAATACTCCACCGCCGAGCAGACATTGTTGGCCACATAGAGAGACTGCAGATCGTTCGACGCGACCAGGATCACCTTCTGCGCCATGTCCCGGGCAATCGGCAGGCCGAACCCCCCGCAAACCACATCACCCAGAAAGTCGAGCAGGACGTAATCGAAATCCCAATCATGAAAGCCCAGCTTTTCCAGAAGCTCGAATCCGTGAATGATGCCCCGGCCTCCACAGCCACGGCCCACTTCGGGGCCGCCAAGTTCCATGGCGAAAACTCCGCCACGCTTGAAACAGACATCACCGATCTGGACCTGCTCACCCGCAAGGCTTTTCTTGGTCGAGGTTTCAATGATCGTGGGGCATGCCTTGCCCCCAAAAAGAAGGCTGGTCGTGTCGGATTTCGGATCGCAGCCAATCAGCAGGACACGCTTGCCTTGCTCGGCCATCATGTGGCTCAGGTTTGCCAGTGTGAAACTCTTGCCGATGCCCCCCTTGCCATAGATCGCGATGATCTGGGTTTTCTGAGTGGGCTCTCCGGCGTGGATCACATCCGCCAGATCCTCATGCGCCTCGTCCCGTAGACGTTGGTCGAAATCCTTTAGGTTAGGTATGTCGTCCTTCACGCGGCGTCCTCCCAATTGAGTATCATTTTCAGGCAAGCAGTATCTTCAAAGGCCGTGCGATAGGCCGTCGGAGCCTGTTCGGCGGGGGCCTGGTGGGTTATCAATCCGCCAAGGCTCAGCGCACCGGTTTCGATCAGGGCCGCCGTGGCGCGCAGGTCTTCGGGCGTCCATTCAGCAGCCACCCGGAACCGCGCCTCCTTCATGAAGGCCGGCGGAAAGGCAAAACTCAGAGCCTGCGGGTAAAAACCCGCCAGAACGATCTCGCCGCCCTTGGCGATGCGTCCGACAAGATCATTCAGAATGTCGGGATTGCCCGAGGCGTCATAGATCGCGCGATAATCAAGGCGGGTGTCCTCGTCGGGTGCCATGACCTCATAGCCTTCGGCACCGCTGCGCCGATCGGCCTGGGTTTCCCATACCGTTGGGGCCGGTGCCCCTGCGGCAATGGTCAGCCGCGCCAGAAGACGGCCCAGCACACCATGCCCCACGATCAGGTCCGGCACGGCCTTATCCAGCCCCGCCATCGCGTGGCGGGCCGTCGCGGCCAGCGCCAGAAGCGCACCTTCGGCCCCGAGTGCGGGATCTATGCGCGTGACGCGTTTGGCATCGGTCACGAGGCGCGACGCGGCGCCACCGAAAAGACCGTAGGCATCACTGAAACAATTCGCACCGGGGACGAAAACAGTGTCACCGGCCTTGAAACCGGTGCCCGGTCCGGCCTCCACCACTTCTCCCGCGGCCTCATAGCCGGGCACAAGCGGATAGCCCATGCCGGGAAATGGCGGCATCTTCCCGGACCAAAACAGCTTTTCGGTTCCCGTGGAAATCCCCGAATGCGCGACATCGACGACAATATCACCTGCGCCCGGCGCCTTGAGCGCAAGGGTGTCCAAATGAAGATCCTCAGGACCGTTCAGGTAGACAGCGCGGGTATGCATGGTCGCCTCCTGTCTGTCTTTCCGCGGACCTCAGATGGATTCGTCGGAAATCGGCGCTAGTGCCGTCTGTAAGTCTACTCATACACACACCACTGTCAATCTTTGTTTACATTTGGGGTGTCGTGTATGTCAGACAGGCTTGAGACAAGTCAGTGCGCGCGTCACATAAGGGCGACGCACCGCGGGCTGGCTTGAACGCATGAAACCAGCCTCTTCGCAAAGCTCTGAAATTCGCTCGGGCGACCGTGCCCGCCCGGTGCCCATAGCCATGGTATAAAAGGCGAAATAGACATCGCCAGCGCGTTCGGGCCGCACTCCACCCGCCATCGGCTCAGAGATAATCAATCGCCCTCCCGGCGGAAGCGCAGCAAAGGCCTTGGACAGCAAATCGCGCACCGTGGCATCGTCATGGTCATAAAGAACCCGAATCAGAGAAATGGCATCCGCCCCCTTGGGCAAAGCACTGTCGCGAAACGATCCGGGACAGAGAGACACGCGATCCATGAGCCCCGCCAACGTCAGACGCGACTCAGCGGCCGGGATGACATTGGGCAAATCCACCAGCATGGCGCGCAACCTGCGGTGGCGCCGCAGCGCCTCGGACAGAAAGACGCCCGATCCGCCACCAACGTCCATCACCGTTGCCACGCCGCGCAAGGACACGGCGCGCAATGTATCCTCGGCAACAAGCGCCTGTGACCTCGCCATCAGATCGGAATATCGCAGGGCCTCATCGCTGGCGACCTCGCTGTCATGACCCAATACGTAAGGCCAGAATTGCGCCAGATGCGTCTGCCCCTCACCGCGCAAGATGGCGACCGGGTCCGTCATATCCTTATAGAATGCCGAATTATGCCGGATCATATCCGTCAGCCCCGGCACGCCCAGAATAGCGGCCCCTTTGCGCGCCAGGGCAAACCGCCCATCGCGCCCGCGCTTCAACAGGCGCAGGGCAACGCCAGCCTGCAACAAGGCCTCCATCCGGTCATGTGGGACTTGGCGACCGCGCGCCGCCTCGGTAGCGGTCAAAGGGCCGTTCAAAAGGTCTTGAAGCAACTCCAGTTCGATCAGGGCCAGCAGCACCTGGGAGGCAACAAAGCCCTGCAGAACATCAAAAATCTCGGCGCCATCACGGCGCGCCATGGATCCGATCAGCGGAACATTCGCGGCGAATTTCTGAAATCCGGGCCTTGCCA
>DATFKJ010000231.1:0-3012 GCA_035268705.1 Roseovarius sp.
GTGGTTGAGGAGCTGCGCGCAAGCGGCGTGACGATCATACTGACCACGCATTACATCGAAGAGGCCGAGGCGATTGCCGACCGGATCGCGGTCATCAACCACGGGGAAATCCTGTTGGTCGAGGACAAGGACAAACTGATCCGGCGGATGGGGCGCAAGACATTGCGGATTGATCTGGGCACGCCCATCGACGCGGTGCCGCACGGCTTGGCCGATTACGATCTTGAGCTGACCGAAGGCGGCGAGGCCCTGATCTATCATTACGACACCCAGGGCGAAGGGACGGGCATCACCCGGTTGTTGCAGGCCCTGTCGGCCGAGGGGCTTTCCATGAGTGACCTTCACACCCGGCAATCGAGCCTTGAGGAGATTTTCGTAAGTCTGGTGCAGGAGGGTGCGGCATGAACTGGCAAGGGGTGAAGGCCATCTATGTCTATGAAATGAAGCGCTTTTTCCGCACGATCATGGAAAGCCTTCTGTCACCGGTCATTTCCACCACGCTGTATTTCGTGGTGTTCGGCGCGGCCATTGGCAGCCGGATCGACGAGGTTGAGGGTGTCACCTATGGGGCCTTCATCGTGCCGGGGCTGATCATGCTGAGCGTGATGACGCAGGCGATTTCCAATGCCTCTTTCGGGATCTATTTTCCCAAGTTCATTGGTACGATATTCGAATTGCTGTCGGCGCCGATCAACTTCTTCGAGATCGTTCTGGGCTATGTCGGGGCGGCGGCCACCAAATCGTTGTTGATCGGGGTGATCATCCTGCTGACGGCGGGGCTGTTCGTGGATATCGAGGTGCGGCACCCGCTGGCGATGCTGGCCTTTCTGATCCTGACGTGCCTGTCGTTTTCACTTTTCGGGTTCATCATCGGGATTTGGTCGGAGAACTTCCAGCAGTTGCAACTGATCCCGCTACTGGTGATCACGCCCTTGGTGTTTCTGGGCGGGGCCTTTTATTCGATCTCGATGCTGCCGCCCGCGTGGCAGACGGTGACCCTGTTCAATCCCATCGTTTACCTGATCTCGGGGTTTCGTTGGTCGTTTTTTGGCTATGCTGACGTGCCTGTGCTGGCAAGTCTGGCGGCCATCGGGCTGTTCCTAGCCTTGTGTCTTGGAATCGTCTGGCTGATTTTCAAAACCGGGTATCGCATCAAAAGCTGAGGTTGCGCGTGACTTATTTGCCCCTTTGCTCCGGGCAAATGCGCCATTCTTTCACCCGGCCGGGTTTTGCCGCCTTGTTTAAGCCGCGCGGGCATTCTACATCCGTTGGCATGAAAGCGCGTATTCCATTTCTCAAACGCGGGCCACTTGTTGCGGTGATCCGTTTGCAAGGGTCCATCGGTATCGGTGGCCGCAATCAATTGAATGACGAGACGCTTGGCCCGGTGATCGAAAAAGCCTTCAAGCGCGGCAAGCCCAAGGCGGTGGCCCTTGTGATCAATTCGCCGGGCGGATCGCCTGTGCAATCCTCGCTGATCGCGGCGCGTATCCGGCGACTGGCCGAGGAACACGACTTGCCCGTCCATGCCTTTGTCGAGGATGTGGCCGCCTCGGGTGGCTATTGGTTGGCCGCGTCTGCCGATGACATCTGGGTTGATCAAGGCTCCATCGTTGGCTCGATCGGCGTTGTCTCGGCGGGCTTCGGTGCGCCGGTGTTCCTTGCCCGGCAAGGGGTTGAGCGCCGGGTGCATACCTCGGTCCATTCCAAGAGTTTCATGGATCCCTTCCTGCCGGAAAAGGAAGAAGACGTTGCGCGCCTGAAAACCATTTTGGAGCAGATGCACAGCGGCTTTACGGATTATGTGAAATCACGCCGGGGGCCCAAGCTTTCGAGCGACGAGGATTTGTTCACGGGTGAGTTCTGGTTGGGCAGACGCGCTTACGAATTGGGCCTTGTGGACGGTATTGGACACATCGTGCCCAAGCTCAAAGAGCTTTATGGTGAGGACGTGCGCTTTGCCAAGTACGGGCGCAAGCGCGGCCTGTTGCAGCGGTTCGGCGCAAGTATTGCACACGATGCGCTGGCGGCGGTTGAGGAACGGGCGGACTACGCCCGGTTTGGCCTCTGACGTGATCGTCAAGATCGTCATACTGTTTCTGGTGTTCATGGGCGTCATGGCCATGTTCGGAAAGCTGCGGTTTCCGGGACAGAAAAAGCTGGCCTCGGCCAAATGCCCGAAATGCGGGCGATTCCGCATCGGCAAAGGGCCCTGCCAATGTCAGAAGAAGGTGCGTAAATGATTGAATGGGCGCTGGCGGGTTTGGGCCTTGTCATCTTGCTTCTGGCGGGCGATGCGCTGGTAAAGGGTGCCGTCAACCTGAGCCTGCGTTTGGGAGTACCCGCCCTTATCGTCAGCCTGACAATTGTGGCTTTCGGCACCTCGGCGCCCGAACTTTTGATTGCGGTGAACGCGGTGCTGGACGGCAAGCCGGGGCTGGCCCTTGGCAATGTCGTTGGATCGAACACTGCGAATATCTTGCTGGTTCTTGGAGTCCCCGCGATCCTGTCGGTGCTGCATACCAGCGACTGCGACACCAAGAAAACCTATGTTTACATGCTGATCGGATCGGTGGTTTTCATCGGCCTTGCTGTCCTAGGTGAGTTCAACATCGTGTCGGGCCTGATCCTTCTGGCACTGTTATCCTTCGTCCTGATCGACGCCTTCTTGGAAGCGGGGCGCCACGTAAAGGCCAATGCGGCGCTTCTTTTGGCCGATGCTGACGGCGAGGACGACGTGGAAGGGGCCGACCCGGATATGCCGTGGTGGCAGATCATCGTGTTCCTTGTGCTGGGCCTGATCGGTTTGCCGCTTGGTGCGGATTTGCTTGTGGACAATGCCTCGATCATTGCGCAGCGCTATGGCGTAAGCGATGCGGTGATCGGTCTGACGCTTGTGGCGCTTGGTACATCGCTGCCGGAATTGGCGACAACGGTGATGGCGGCCCTGCGAAGGCAGGCGGACGTGGCGTTGGGCAATGTCATCGGGTCGAACATGTTCAACCTGTTGGC
>DATFKJ010000232.1:0-10563 GCA_035268705.1 Roseovarius sp.
TTACCGGTCACCGGCGGGTTGAAAACGCAGGCCATGACGAGTTCTTCCTCGGCCCGCAGAACGTGACGATCATGCTCGTTCAGCGCATACATGGTACCCGGCTTGATCTGATGGGTTTCCCCGGTTGCCAGATCAGTGATCGAACCCTTGCCCTGAATGCAATAAACGCTTTCAAAGTGGTTCTTGTACTCGAACGTATGCTCGCTCCCTTCGTGGAGGAAGGTGATGTGGAACGAGAACCCCATTCCGTCATCTGCCAGAAGCATCCTCACCGACGTCCAGTCTGCGTTCGAAACGGAATTACCGGCTTTGACCACGTCGTCAAAATTTCTTACGATCATTAGATTACTCCGCTGCGATCTTCGTGTTCACCGTCGCGTCGCGGGCAGCATCCAGCAGGATGTTGAGACCCTTGCGCAACGTCTCTTCCGGGATGGTCAGCGGCGCCAGCACCTTGACCACTTCATCGTGTGCGCCGGACGTCTCGATGATGAGCCCCTTTTCAAAGGCGCGGGCACAGATATCACCCGCCAATTCTCCCGAACCGACATCGACGCCCTGCATCATACCACGGCCTTTGAGGCGGGCATCCGATACGACATCCGCAACGGCTTGCAGCCCCTCGGCGAGGATGGCCGACTTCTTCTGCACCTCGTCTTGGAAAGCATCGTCTTTCCAAAACTTCTCAATTGCGACCCGCCCGGTCACGAAGGCATGGGTGTTGCCGCGGAAGGTGCCGTTGTGCTCGGCAGGCTTCCAAATATCATGCTCAGGCTTGATCAAAAGCGCAGCAAACGGCAGGCCGAAACCTGACAGCGATTTTGCTTGGGTGATCATGTCCGGCTTGATCCCGGCCTCTTCAAAGGCGAAGTACGTCCCGGTACGGCCACAGCCCGATTGGATATCATCCACGATCAGCAGGGCGCCAAGTTTCTTGGCCAAACGGGCCACGCCTTGCATCCATTCGTTCGACGCAGCATTCAGGCCACCCTCACCTTGAACGGGTTCAAAAATGAACGCGGCAGGCGCATCGACACCCGAAGACGGGTTGTCGAACATCATTTCCATTTGGTGCAGCGTATCAACATCATCGCCAAAAGCTCCATCAAACGGCATGTGGGTGGCGCCACAGAGCGAACCACAGCCCGCACCGGCGCGCTTGCCGGCATTACCGGTCAGCGACAGTGCGCCCATGGTCATCCCGTGAAAGCCATTTGTAAACGAAACTACGTTGCCACGACCGGTCACTTTACGGGCCAGTTTCATCGCCGCTTCCACGGCGTTGGTCCCCGTGGGGCCGGTCATCATCACCTTGTAGTCCATGCCCCGCGGCTTGAGGATGTTGTCCTCATAGGCCTCAAGGAACTTGGCTTTCTCGGCGGTGTACATGTCCAGCCCGTGAGCAATGCCATCACCCGCGATATGCTCGACAAGCGCTTGCTTCATATCCACGTCGTTGTGCCCATAGTTGAGCGAGGAACACCCGGCGAGGAAGTCAATATACGTCCGCCCTTGAGCATCGGTCATTTCCGCGCCCTTGGCAGTGGTGAAGACCGTTTCGAAGCTGCGGCAATAGCTGCGCGCCTCTGATTCACGGCGATTGAAAATGGAAACTTCGGCTGACGTGTCAGTCGACATGATAAATCCTTTGGTTAGGAGAGTTGAAGGCTGGCGCGCAAGACGTTAGGCCGCGCGCTTCAGCTCCTCGGCGAATTCGATTGTGACCATGTGTTCCGTCGCATGACGTCCGTCGAAATGGTCTTCACGGGTATAATGCGGCTCGCTGCGCAATTTGCCGTTCTGAGCTTTTGAGAACCGCCCAAACAGCGCCCACGAGGCATCGTTGTTGATCGTGATCGTGGTTTGCAGGCGATTGACGCCCTCGCATTCATCACGATCGAATAGCTCGGCCAGCATCCGCGTGCCAAGACCTTTGCCGCGTGCTTTGGAGGACACGGCAACTTGCCATACAAAGAGTGTCTCCGGATCGCTCGGCATGATGTAGGCCGAGATCCAGCCCACAGGCTCACCATCCATTTCGGCGAGGATGCAAGTATCGCCAAAGTGGTCACACTGGATGAGATTACAATACATCGAGTTCTCATCCAGCGGATGGCAAGACGAGATCAAATCCCAAATCGCTGCACCATCCTCACGTGCGGGTTTGCGAAAGGTCAACTTTGTCTCGGCTTTTGATCCTTGAATGCTATGCACGGCTTTCAGTCCCTTTTTGTTTGCATGCCTAATAATACGTGCTGCGCAAAATATTTCAAGAGGCTAAGCAATTAACCGAGCATTGCGGAATTAAACCCTTTATTTGTATGTTTTTATGCTTAGGGTTATATATCGAGCATGAAACATTTAGTTAGTAAAAACAACGCTTCTCCATCGCGGATTGCGCAGATTGAAAAAACGGGTAAGTTATCAAGGCCTTACCCGGAGCTTGACTTGGACCGCACAGATATCAGCCTCATCGCCCTTCGCCGCATTCTTCGTGCAACAGAGATGTACGCGCGCGACTTGGCGCGCGAGGCGGGCCTTACGGCGGTTCAACTTCGCGTGTTGCAAATTGTCGCGGAGAAAGGGCGCGCGACGCCGACCGATCTCTCGCAGCGCATGGGCGTGACCATGGCTACAGTCTCAGCCCTCATCAAGAAGCTGGAAGGCAAAGGCCTTTTGACGCGGCATCGCTCAACCACTGACCGCCGCCAGATGGACCTTGAGATCACCGATGAGGGTCTGTCCAAGGTACAAGTTGCCCCTGATGCTTTGCAACAGAGGTACGTGAAACAGTTCGAAAGTCTTGAGGAATGGGAACAGGCGATGATCGTCGCGGTTCTGGAACGAGTCGCAAGCATGCTCGATGCAGAGGAAATAGATGCGTCCCCTGTGCTTGCCGTGGGCGATATCCACCACACACACTAATGCGTATGATCGCATAGAGACAGTTGCGTCAGCTGCATCTGCCCCCCTTCAAAACGGGACCTATGCGGGAAAACCCTCACAACACTAATTTTTCCTGCAATGGCATAAAAATGCCCAGTTTTGTTGGAATATTGCCCATCAATCCTGCATAATGCGCGAAATAAGGCTAATCGTCCGTTAACAAAGCCTCGATAAAGAGGTCAGGCAAGAGCAGCATCGGAGCAACTGGATGCTCGAATTCGACAATGTGAGTAAGTCTTTTTGGACTGGCACGCAGCGCAAGGTAATTCTTGACCGCGTGAGCTTTCGTGTCGAAATAGGTCACTCACTCGGCGTCCTGGCCCCCAACGGTACCGGCAAAACAACCCTCATCAACATGATGGCCGGCCTTGAAAAACCCGATGAAGGCGAAATAAGGCGTGGCTGTCGGATCAGTTTTCCGCTCGGCTTCATGGGCGGCGTGATTTCGAAAATCTCCGCGATGGAAAACTCACGGTACATCGCCCGGCTTTATGGCCTCGATCCAGATTACATTGAGGCATTTTGCCGGTGGATGTGCAATTTGGGGGAGTATTTCGACCAGCCACTGGGCACCTATTCATCCGGGATGCGAGCGCGATTTACTTTTTCGCTGATGCTGGCGCTGGATTTCGACATCTATTTGATTGATGAAGGAATGCCCAGTTCAACAGACGTTGAATTCAATCGCAAAGCCGGGGAGATCCTCAAAGAGCGGCTGCGTACGACCACGGTCGTGATTGTTTCGCACCAACCGGAAACGCTGGAAAAATTCGCGCGTTCGGCTGCGGTCCTGATGAACGGACAATTATACATGTTTGATACCTTGGAAGAGGCAAAGCAACTCTATGACTACGAAACCCAAGGCTAGAAAATTCCGCATCCGCCGAAACGCCCCAACCACGGGTGACACGGGCGGATCTCAATCGCAGACGTCCGAGCAGGAGACGCCGCGAGCGCCCCCGCAGGAAGACGGCGGTTCGGCACATGTGCATCCGACACAAGCGCACGAGGGACAGATCAGCTCGGCCCGGGAAATGGCCGCATCCCAAAGCATCGACGATATTCGCAAAGAAGGCCTGACCGGGCGGCAACTCCGCATGGCCCGCCGTATGGCGCAGAAATATGGCCTTGCACCAACATCGGACTTTGATGCCGTGCGGCTTTTGCGCGCCAAGGGTGTCGATCCGTTTCAACGTGCTAATATTCTGGAACTCGTCGCACCGGGTGGTGGATCTGGCGGTGATGGGGATGGGAGCGCGCCAAAGTCTTCGGAGCCCGATGGCGGACAGCCGAAAGTCCAACTGCCGCAAACGGTTCCCATGGGTCAGCAAAACCTGCCGTCCACCGAACAGCTTAGCCCGGCTGACCGCCGAGCGCATGAGATCAAAGGGATACAGCGTGACATAGCAAAACGCCGACGTCGCAAACTATTGCTTTTGCTGACGCGTCTCGCAGCCTTCGTTTTCCTTCCAACCCTGATCGCCGGCTACTACTTCTATGCCGTCGCGACCCCGATGTATTCCACCAAGTCAGAGTTCCTTGTCCTGACAGCGGATGGGGGCGGCACCGGAAGTCCCGCCGGCTTATTCAGTGGCACTGCCTTTGCAACGGGACAGGATTCGATTGCGACCCAATCCTATCTGGAATCAAAAGACGCCATGCTTCGTCTGGATCAAGACGTGGGTTTCCGGGATCACTTTAGTCAGGAATGGATTGACCCCATTCAACGACTTGCCCCCGATGCAAGCAACGAAAGCGCCTATAAGCTCTACAAAAAATATGTGAATCTTGGCTATGACCCGACCGAGGGTGTCATTCGGATGGAGTTGTCGACCGCCGATCCCGAAACAAGTGCTCGCTTTTCAGAGAAGCTGCTGGAATATGCCGAGGAGCGTGTCGATCAACTGAGCCAAGAGAAACGGCGAGACGCTGTGAAAACAGCCGAAGCCAGCCTGGAAGACGCCAAGGGAGACCGCCGTGCGGCACAAGAGAGACTTGTGGAAATCCAAGAGGGGTCACTTCTTGATCCTGAAGGCGAGATCGCGTCGATAAGGGCTTTGATCAACTCGGTCGAAATGCAGCTTCAGGAAAAGCAGCTGGCGCTTAATACGCAAATGAACAACCAAAGGCCCAATCGGGCGAAAGTGGCCGCACTCGAAAGCGAGATTGAAGTGCTACAGGCAGAACTGGAAAAGCAAGAAGCACGCTTGAACAGCGCCACAGAGGGCAGTTCCTCTCTTGCAGCACAGGCTGCGGAAATCCAGATGGCTCAGGCCGATCTTGCGACTGCTGATATGGTTTTACAGTCAGCACTGGAAGCCAAGCGTCAATCGGAGATCGAGGCAAACAAACAGGTTCGCTACCTCACTGTCAGCGTGAAGCCAGTGGCCTCTCAAGACCCCTCCTATCCGCGGTCTTTCGAGAATACCGTGTTGGCCTTCCTGATTTTCTCGGGCATTTACCTGATGATCTCGCTTACCGCATCCATCCTTAGAGAACAGGTATCGTCATAATCCATGAAACATATCGCCATCTCTGGTCTGAGCCTCGGCAATGACCTTCCACTGACGTTTCTTGCCGGCCCCTGCGCGCTGCAAAGCATCGATCATGCCCAGATGATCGCGGGCAAGCTCAAAGAAGCCTGCGACGCACACGGGGCTCAACTGATTTTCAAAGGCAGCTTCGACAAGGCCAATCGAACCTCCGTGTCGGCACGGCGCGGCTCGGGCATGGGCGACGGCCTCAAGATTCTGGAGGCGGTGAAAACCGGACTGAACGTGCCTGTGGTGACCGATATCCACTTGCCGGAACAATGCGCTCCGGTGGCCGAAGTCGCGGACATCCTCCAAATCCCCGCTTTCTTGTGTCGCCAGACGGACCTTTTGGTAGCCGCAGGGGAAACAGGTGCCGTGATCAATGTCAAAAAGGGCCAGTTCCTGGCGCCTTGGGACATGGTGAACGTCATCAAGAAGATCGAAAGCACGGGCAACGACAAGATCTTGCTGACCGAGCGCGGAACGTCATTTGGCTACAATACCTTGGTGACGGACATGAGGGCTTTGCCGCAAATGGCGGCAAGTGGTTACCCGGTCATTATGGACGCCACGCATTCTGTGCAGCAACCGGGCGGCAAGGGGGGAAGTACGGGCGGCCAACGTGAATTTGCCCCGGTGATGGCACGTGCCGCCGTGGCGCTTGGCGTTGCCGCGGTTTTCATCGAGACCCATGAGGACCCGGATAACGCGCCCTCGGACGGACCCAACATGATTCCTCTTTCTCAGATGCCGGCACTGATCGAAAGCCTGATGAAATTCGACAGGTTGGCAAAATCTGATCCGATAAGCCTTTGAGTGAGCGATACAAGTGACTACGAACGTGAAAAAGCCATCCTCAAACGTTGTTCAAAATAGCTGGTCATTCCTGCGCGACGCGATGATCAGACCCACAGGCTTCCGGGAGTATGATGCCCGCTGGAAATATCCCGAGGAGATCAACCTTCCCGGGATGACCGCCTTGGGGCTGGGACTTGGAACACAGATTCAACGGCGTGGGATCAAACCCGAAATTGCGGTTGGGAATGACTATCGGGACTATTCGTTAGCCATCAAACACGCGCTCATGCTGGGACTCATACAAGCGGGAATTCAGGTTAAGGACATTGGCCCAGCCCTCAGCCCGATGGCGTATTTCGCTCAATTCCACCTCGATACTCCAGCTGTCGCAATGGTCACGGCCAGTCACAACCCGAATGGATGGACGGGTGTGAAGATGGGATTTGAACGCCCATTGACACATGGCCCTGATGAAATGGCCGAACTGCGTGACATCGTTTTGAATGGTCACGGAGAACCGCGCGAAGGCGGTGGCTATGAATTCATCGACGGCGTCCGCGAGGCTTATCTGGACGATCTGGTGGGCGACTTCAGAATGTCGCGAAAGTTACGCGTTGTCTGTGCCACCGGAAACGGCACCGCATCGGCGTTTGCGCCCGATCTTTTCGAGCGGATAGGTGTCGAAGTCATCCCCTCCCATAACGAGTTGGACTACACCTTCCCACATTACAACCCGAACCCCGAAGCCATGGAGATGCTCCATGATATGGCCGACAGCGTTAAAGAAAGCGGTGCGGACTTTGCGCTTGGCTTTGACGGTGATGGCGACAGGTGCGGCGTTGTCGATGACGAGGGCGAAGAGATTTTTGCCGACAAGGTGGGCGTCATCATGGCCCGGGATTTGTCCAAACTTTATCCAGATTCGACCTTCGTGGCGGATGTAAAATCAACCGGGTTATTCGCCTCAGACCCCGAATTGAAACTGCATGGGGCGAAAGCCGATTATTGGAAAACCGGTCACTCTCACATGAAACGCCGGGTCAAGGAAATCGGCGCGCTCGCAGGATTTGAGAAATCAGGCCACTACTTTCTCGCCGAACCCGTAGGGCGCGGCTATGATTGCGGTATGCGTGTGGCCGTCGAGATCTGCAAACTTATGGATCGCAACCCCGGCAAGTCGATGTCCGATCTTCGCCGCGCCTTGCCACAGACTTGGTCAACGCCGACAATGTCGCCCTATTGCGCCGATACCGAGAAATATGACGTTCTGGATCGCTTGGTGGAAAAGTTGGTCGCCAAGCATAAAGCCGGTGAGACGGTCGCCGGGCGGACCATCGACAATTTGGTTACGGTCAATGGTGCCCGTGTCATCTTGGACAATGGTTCATGGGGCTTGGTTCGCGCGTCGTCGAACACACCTAATTTGGTCGTGGTCTGTGAAAGCAGCGAAAGCGAAGCGGAAATGCGCGCAATCTTCGAAGCGATCGATGCCGTTATTCGGACAGAACCGCAGGTCGGTGAATACGACCAGACGATCTAAGGCCGGACGTTTCGAAGGCCACTAGCCGCACAAGCGGCTTGTTCGCTAGCCGCAAAATAACTATAGGCAGCCCATGTTGGACGAGGCTGACGATATCCACCCACTTTTCTCCGGTGCACCAAGCAGTACCGAGTTCAAAAAGCTGCGCAAACGAATCGTTCGCCAGACGCGTGAAGCGATTGAACAGTTTGGGATGATTGAGAAAGGCGCACGTTGGCTTGTGTGTCTTTCTGGCGGCAAAGACAGCTACACCTTGCTGGCCGTTTTGCACGAGTTGCAATGGCGCGGCCTGCTACCCGTCGACATCCTGGCCTGTAACCTGGATCAGGGGCAGCCGGGATTTCCCGCGACGGTTTTGCCTGATTTCCTCGAAAAAATGGATGTTCCACACAGAGTGGAATACCAAGACACCTACTCTGTCGTCATGGACAAGGTGCCGCAAGGACGTACCTATTGTGCGCTTTGTTCGCGCCTCAGGCGTGGCAACCTTTATCGCATCGCACGAGAAGAAGGATGCACAGCGGTCGTCTTGGGTCATCACCGTGATGACATTCTCGAGACCTTTTTCATGAACTTGTTTCACGGGGGGCGCTTGGCCACGATGCCCCCGAAACTTGTAAACGAAGAGGGTGATCTTTTCGTTTACCGTCCCTTGGCATTTGTAGCCGAGTCAGACTGTGAGCGTTTCGCAAAGGCCATGCAGTACCCTATAATCCCCTGTGATCTATGCGGATCGCAAGATGGATTGCAGCGCCAACAGGTCAAAAGCATCTTGGACGCTTGGGAAGCCAATTCCCCAGGGCGCAGACAGGTCATGTTTCGGGCGCTGATGAATGCGCGGCCCTCACACCTTTTGGACCCAAATCTCTTTGATTTCGCAGGTCTCGAACGTGGGTCCCTAAAATTGAACGAAAATCCCGAGGGGTTGCCTAAGCTGCGTTAAGCCGCTGTTGAGGCCACCAAAGATACCGTCATGCGGCAACTCTTGGGAAAGCCCGCATGTTACTATCGCTGAAGTCTTCGCTTGGCAAAGCCCTGAGCCTGGCATCCGTTTTGGGCCAAAGGCCACAAGTTCTCGCGTTTTTGCCTGCGCTTGTTCTAGGTAGTTTTTGGCTTGGTGGGGAACTATTGCTCTTGGTCACCGCACTAGGCATTCCCGTACTCATGGCCTTTGCGGAACAAAGAGACAGCACGGCAACTTCGGCGCATAACGACAGAATTGAAGACGAACTGGACAGAGTGTTGTCGATAGCGCGGCGCAAAGCCCTCAAGACTGTATGCTACATGGTAGAAATCGATGATCACAGTACGATCCTTGACCGCTTTGGGTCATCGGCCATGACGCACATCATGGACCAGACCCAAGCCCGCCTCAAGAGAGCCGTCAGAAATCAGGATCGCGTGCGCGTCTTGAACGAGAACCTCTTGGCCGTCATCATCGCGCCGACACGCCAACTCGACCACCCAACAGCCCTAAAGCTTGCAGGGCGCCTACAAAGCGCGGTCGAGGAACCATTGGCGGTGGATGCGGCCAATATCTATATCTCTGCATCCATTGGTTTCTGCACCAGCGATACGCTCTCCAATCCGGCCGGGGCCGATCTGGCCGATGCAACAACACTCGCGCTTCGAGACGCCCAACGCCATGCACCGTCAGGGTTACGCGCGTTTTCGCGTGACTTGACCATTACCGATAACGCGCCCGCCCATTTGAGTCACGAGATAGAGACTGCCTTTGAGCAGGGCCAAATCAAAGCCTGGTTTCAACCCCAAGTGTCAACGGAAACCGGAATGGTGACCGGGTTCGAGGCGCTCGCAAGATGGCAACATCCGTCCAGAGGTATGATCCCGCCCGCAGAATTCTTGCCGGACCTCGAACGCTCTGGGCATATTGAACGCCTTGGCGAAGTCATCTTGAACGATGCGCTCATCGCCATGTCAAAATGGGACAGCCTCGGCCTTGAGATTCCAAGGGTTGGCGTCAATTTCGGCTCTGACGAACTACGCAACCCCAAGCTTGTCGAGAGCGTGGCGTGGACCTTGGATCGTTTCGACATAGCCGCGCACCGTCTTGCGGTTGAAATACTGGAAACCGTAGTTTCCACATCCCCAGATGACACGATCTCAAGTAACATTCGTGGCCTGGCCAACCTTGGATGCCATATTGATCTGGATGACTTCGGCACCGGGCACACCTCGATCTCCTCGATCCGCCGCTTCGCTATTCAACGTCTGAAAATCGACCGATCCTTTGTGGTGAAGGTTGATCAAGACCCAGATCAAAAAGACATGATCGCAGCAATACTGGTTATGGCCGAACGATTGGGGCTGGACACCATCGCAGAAGGCGTCGAAACAGCCGGGGAGCACGCCATGCTGGCCCAACTCGGATGTGGTCATGTACAGGGCTATGGAATTGCGCGGCCGATGCCGTTCGAACGCACCATGGAATGGCTCGAGGCTCATGCGCAAAAGGTACAAAAGCCCCCGCGCATTGGACGGCGAACAGGGTGAATCTCGTGATCCAGTGCGACACACACAGCCGATTTCCCTGAATCCACTTGACCTTTGCCCCCGCACTCTGTTGAACCCCCGTGAACGTCAACAGACAGGTGGCCACCGACGATGGACGATCAGAACAAGAACCTAATTCTCGCAACCGCGCTCAGTTTCATCGTCATCCTGGTGTGGTTCGTGGTGTTCCCTCCGCCTGAGCAGACGGAGACCCTCAGCCCCGAGACAGCG
>DATFKJ010000233.1:0-14921 GCA_035268705.1 Roseovarius sp.
CGATTTTCTCCCTTCCGGTCTGGTCAACCTTGGGCTGGATTTGCGCGGTGGCGCGCATCTGCTGGCAGAGGTTCAGGTTGAAGACGTCTATGCCGCACGGATCGAATCCATGTGGCCCGAAGTGCGCGACCTGTTGAGCGAGGAGCGTGGTCGCATCGGCCCCATTCGGCTACAACCCACTGAAAACGCTGAGCTTCGTGTGAGTCTGGTCGATGGCGCCGAAGAGGCGTCTTATGCCGCCTCCCTCGTGCGCGGCCTTGCCCGCCCGGTCACCAGCATTTCCGGCGCCGGGGCCTCGGATATCGACGTCAGTACCGAAGGCGCCGATATCATCGTGCGCCTGTCCCAAGCCGAACAGCGTGCCACTGATGAGCGCACCGTCCGCCAAGCCCTTGAAATCATTCGCCGACGCATTGATGAGGTGGGCACCCGTGAACCCACGATCCAGCGTCAGGGTTCCGACCGCATCCTGATCCAGGTGCCGGGCATCGGTAGCGCGGCAGAGCTGAAAGAGATCATCGGCACCACCGCGCAATTGACCTTCCAGCCGGTTGTCAGCCGCACCCAGAACGAGGATGAACGCCCCGGCCCGGGCAATGAGATTTTGCCCTCTCTGGACGAGGAGGGGCTCTATTACATTCTCGAAAAGGCGCCGGTGGTCACCGGCGAGGAGCTGACCGACGCACAGCCCGATTTCGATCAGAACGGACGGCCCGCCGTGTCGTTCCGCTTCAATCCCGCGGGCGCGCGGAAGTTTGGCGATTACACCGCCGAGAATATCGGGAACCCTTTCGCTATCGTGCTGGATGGCGAGGTGGTCAGCGCGCCTGTGATCCAAAGCCATATCCCCGGTGGGTCGGGCATCATCACCGGCAATTTCTCGGTTGAGGAAAGCACCAATCTGGCGGTTCTGTTGCGTGCCGGCGCCCTGCCTGCGGGGCTGGAGTTCCTCGAAGAACGCACCATCGGGCCGGAACTCGGTGCCGACAGTATCGAGGCCGGGCAAATCGCCTGTATCGTGGCCTTTGTTCTGGTGCTGATCTTCATGTTCGCCAGCTACGGCACCTTCGGGATTTTCGCCAATATCGCGCTGATCATCAACGTCGGGCTGATCTTTGGCTTGCTCAGCATGATCGGCGCCACGCTGACCCTGCCGGGGATCGCCGGTATCGTGCTTACCATCGGGATGGCGGTTGATGCCAATGTGCTGGTGTTCGAGCGGATTCGCGAAGAAATGAAATCGGCCAAAGGCCCGGCGCGGGCCATCGAACTGGGCTATGAAAAAGCGCTTAGCGCCATTGTGGACGCCAATATCACCACGCTGATCACCGCCGTGATCCTGCTGGTCATGGGGTCTGGTCCGGTGCAGGGCTTTGCCTGGACGCTGATGATCGGGATCTTCACCTCTGTCTTCACGGCGCTATTCGTCACCCGCCTGATGATCGTCATCTGGTTCGAACGCAAGCGGCCAAAAACCCTGATGACGGGCAAGGCGCTACGGCTTGTCCCGAAAGAAACAAGCTGGGATTTCTTCCGCCGCTGGAAGCTGTCTCTGGGCATCTCGGCGGTGCTGATCGTGATCGCGGCAGGCTCTTTCATGTTGCAGGGGCTGAACTTCGGGATTGATTTCCGGGGCGGGACCACAGTGCGGACCGAAAGCGCGCAACCGATTGATATCGGCCAATACCGCGACGCGATACAGCCGCTGGGACTTGGCGATATTTCCATCACCGAGGTTTTTGATCCGACCTTCGGCCCCGAACAGAATGTCTCGATGATCCGTATTCAGGCGCAGGAAGGTCAGGAAAGCGTCAGCGCCGAGGTGGTGGCCAACGTCGAAGCCGCCTTGCAACAGGCCGTGCCGGATATCGAGTTTACGAGCGTTGAATCCGTCGGCCCAAAGGTCTCGGGCGAATTGATTACCGCCGCCGTGATCGCGGTCTCGCTCGCCATCGGGGCGGTGCTTGTCTACATTTGGCTGCGGTTCGAATGGCAGTTCGCGGTGGGCGCTGTGGCGGCCCTTGTGCATGACGTGGTGCTGACCATCGGGATATTCTCGGAACTGCAAATTCAGTTCGATCTGGCCATTATCGCGGCCCTGCTGACTATCGTGGGCTATTCGCTCAACGATACGGTGGTGGTCTTTGACCGGGTGCGAGAAAACCTGCGCAAATACAAGAAAAAGCCGCTGTCCGAGGTACTCAATATCTCGATCAACGAAACCCTCAGCCGGACGGTTATGACCTCGGTCACCACTCTTCTGGCGCTTCTGGCGCTCTATATTCTGGGTGGTGACGTTATCCGCGGCTTTGTCTTCGCGATGATCTGGGGCGTGATCGTGGGCACCTATTCTTCGGTCTTCGTGGCCAGCGTCATCCTGCTGTGGCTGGGCGTCAAGCGCGATTGGTCCAAGCCCGACGCCAACGCAGGCAACCAATTTGCCAACGTGGATGCCTGAGGCATTGATCACGGCCGGGGCCACCCCCGGCCTGATCGTCCTGATGCTGGCGATTGCGGTGGCCGGTATCGTGCGAGGGTTCACCGGTTTTGGCACGGCGCTGATCTTTGTTCCCGTCGCGGGTATTTTCTTGCCACCTGCCGTGGTGATCGGCGTGATGACCATCACCGGAATTTTCAGCACCGGCGCCCTTTTGCCCCGCGCATGGGGGCAGGCCAGCCGCACCGAGGTGGGGCTTCTGGCACTGGCGGCACTCATCACCGTACCTATCGGCATTTGGCTTCTGGAACGGCTCGACGCGCTTACCATCCGCTGGATTGTGGCCATCGTGGCCGGCCTCACACTTACCGCGCTGGTCTCGGGCTGGCGCTTTTCGGGGCGGGTCTCGCGGCCCGGCCTTGCGGGGATTGGTGGTGCAGCGGGCGTCGTGGGCGGTCTCACGGGGCTTACCGGGCCGGTGGTGATCCTGTTTTACCTTGCTGGTAAATCAGCGGCGCAAACCGTGCGGGCCAATACCATTCTTTTTCTGGCCGCGCTCGACGTGGTGATCGCAATCAACCTTTTCCTGCGCGGGGCCATCGCATGGGAAACCCTTTGGCTGGCCCTGATCCTTGCGGTGCCCTATTTCACCACCACAATGATCGGCCAATCGCTGTTTGACCCGCATCGCGAGCGCTTGTACCGATGGGCCGCCTACGGCGTGATCGGCCTTGCGGTGCTGACCGGTTTGCCGATCTGGGAATGAAGGGGGCTGCCATGCAACTCAACGAAATGAGATTTGAAAACGCCACACCCGTCGAGGGCTATGGCCCGGGGTTTTTCCGCGTCGGCGACGGGGTGATTGAAGGCGCGGCACTGATTACCGTGCATGGCGCGCGCGGCTGGGGCGGGTATGACGACACCGTGCCGCTATTGGAACTCGCGGATGAGATTGATGTCCTGTTCATCGGCACCGGGGCCGAGACCGCGCATGTGCCACCCGCGTTCCGCGAAAGACTGGAAGAGGCAGGCCTTGGGGTCGAGGCGATGAACTCCCCCGCCGCGTGTCGTACCTACAACGTGCTTCTCTCCGAAGGCCGGCGGGTCGCCCTCGCGGCGCTTGCGGTCTGAGAATATTCAACACGGCTTGATTTAGGTCACTTTCGGTCGCCGCACCGATGGGGTAGGGACATTTGCATGGGATTGAATGTATCCGACCTCACCATCGCGCGCGGCGGGATCAAGGTGCTTGAAGGGCTCAGCCTGTCGCTTGAGGCAGGCCAAGCACTTGTCCTGCGCGGCCCAAATGGCGTGGGCAAGACAACCCTCTTGCGCACCATCGCGGGCCTGCAAGCGCCCCTAGACGGCACGATAGAGGCAGACCCTGAAACCATGGTCTACGCAGGCCATGCCGACGGCCTGAAACCCACCCTCACGGTCGAGGAAAATCTGCACTTCTGGGCGCGGGTCTTTGCGACCACGGATATCGAAACTGCGATTGAGGCCTTCCAACTCGATGCGCTTCGCACACGCCCCGCAGGCGCGCTGTCAGCAGGGCAAAAACGCCGCCTTGGGCTGGCGCGGCTGCTGGTCACCGGGCGGCCCATCTGGATTCTGGACGAACCCACCGTGTCGCTGGATGTGGAGGCGGTCAAAATGTTCGCGGAAACCATCCGCGCGCATCTGGGGCAGGGGGGATCGGCTCTCATTGCCACCCATATCGACCTTGGCCTGCCCGATGCGCACATCCTTGATGTCGGCCCCTATCGCGCCCGCGCCATGGACCCCGATGACTTTGACGAGGCTTTCCTGTGATCGCGCTGCTGACCCGTGATTTGAAACTCGCCATGCGGGCGGGCGGCGGCTTTGGCCTCGGCCTTGCTTTCTTCCTGATCGTGGTCACGCTGGTTCCCTTCGGTGTCGGCCCGCAATCCGAGCTGCTGGCCAAGATCGCGCCGGGTATCCTCTGGCTCGGTGCGCTTCTGGCCTGCCTGCTGTCTCTCGACCGCATCTTTGCGCTGGATTGGGAGGACGGCAGCCTTGACCTATTGGCCACATCACCTTTGCCGATGGAAGGGATCGTCACCGTGAAGGCGTTGGCGCATTGGCTGACCACCGGCCTGCCGCTGGTGCTTGCCGCGCCCCTTTTCGGCCTGCTGCTCAGCCTGCCGCCCGCAGGCTATGGCCCGCTTGTCCTGTCGCTCTTGCTGGGCACTCCGGCGCTCAGCGTCATCGGCACTTTCGGGGCGGCGCTGACCGTTGGCCTGAAACGCGGTGGCCTGCTGCTGTCGCTTCTTGTCTTGCCGCTTTATGTGCCCACATTGATCTTCGGGGCCGAAATGGCGCGCCGGGGTGTCGAGGGCCTTGAGACCACAACGCCGCTTTTGATGCTGGCGGGCATCACCTGCGGCACCATCGCGCTTTTGCCTTTCGCCTCCGCTGCGGTATTGAAGGTCAACCTGCGCTAGCCAATTGGGATTACCGATGAGCCTGAATTCACTCTGGGAATACGCCAACCCCAAGAAGTTCATCCAAACCACCGAAAAGGTGCTACCGCTCTTTTCGGTGCTGGCGGTCGTCTGTCTGGTGGTTGGTCTGATCTGGGGCTTTTTCTTTACCCCTGACGATTACCGCCAAGGCTCCACCGTCAAGATCATCTACCTGCATGTGCCTGCTGCACTCATGGCGATCAACGCGTGGCTGATGATGCTTGTCACCTCGCTCATCTGGATCGTCCGGCGCCACCATGTGAGCGCGCTTGCGGCCCGCGCGGCCGCCCCCGTGGGCGCCGTGATGACGGTGATTGCGCTGGCAACCGGGGCCATCTGGGGCGAACCGATGTGGGGGACATGGTGGGCCTGGGACCCGCGGCTGACCTCTTTTCTGATCCTGTTCCTCTTCTACCTTGGCTACATCGCCCTCTGGGAAGCGATCGAGAATGACGATACCGCCGCCGACCTCACCTCGATCCTCTGCCTTGTGGGGTCTGTCTTTGCGCTCCTGTCGCGCTATGCGGTTAACTTCTGGAACCAAGGGCTGCATCAAGGCGCGTCGCTTAGCCTTGATAAGGAAGAGAACGTCGCCGATGTCTTCTATTTCCCGCTCTTGGTCTGCATCGCGGGCTTCGTGCTTTTGTTCATCGCGCTGGTGCTTTTGCGCACCCGCACCGAAATTCGCGCGCGCCGGATGCGTGCGCTTCTGGCCCGTGAGCGGATGGGATAAGTGAAATGATGCCTGATCTAGGAAAATACGCCGAGGCCGTTCTGTCCTCTTATGCAGTTTCTCTCGCTTTGTTGATCGTGCTTGTCTGGCTTAGCCTGCGACGCTCGGCCAAGGTGGCCAAACAGCTTGAGGACGTCGAACAGAAGGCCCGCAGACATGGCTAAAATCTCCCCCCTGATGATCGCCCCCCCGGCAATTTTTGCCGGTCTGGCGGCGCTGTTCTTCTTCGGAATGCAGCGAGAAAACCCCGACGAACTGCCCTCGACCATGACGGGCAAGCCGGCCCCTGCCGTGCAGGTCACGCCCTTGGGTGACAAGACCCCCTTCACCGATGCCGAATTGCGCTCGGGTGGGGTAAAGCTGCTGAACTACTGGGCCAGTTGGTGCGCCCCCTGCCGGGTGGAACATCCCATCCTTGAGGATCTGGCCGATCAGGGCATCACCATCTACGGGGTGAACTACAAGGACAAACCGGGCAACGCCCTGCGGTTTCTGCAAGAACTCGGTGATCCCTATACCGCGATCGGGGCCGATGAAAACGGGCGCATGGCCTTGGATTGGGGCGTTTATGGTGTGCCGGAGACTTATGTGATCGACGGGCAGGGCAATATCGTTCTGCGCTTTGCCGGGCCGATCACCGACCGCGTGCTGGAAAGCCAGATCATGCCCGCCATCGAAAAAGCCAAAGCCACCCAGTAGATCAATCGTGACAATGCTGATTGGCTTGGGCCGAGGGCAGGGGGCAGCTTTGCGACTGGTCGGTTTCTCCCATGGCCCCGACAACGGCCAATACACTCAGAATTGCGGCTTGGAAGATGATCAATGTCGTGCGCATGGCCCTGCCCTTTTTTGTCTCGTTATGAAACGCATTTGGGCAGGGGCGGCGCGGATTTTTAGGGGGAAGCTTGGGCGATATGGATCACGGATGCGCGATGGGCGGAAAACCGATCATTCCGGCCTGCGCAGCACTGCGCCGGGGTTCATGATTCCCGCCGGATCAAGCGCCTCCTTGATCGCCCGCATCGCCGATAGGTGCGCCGCGTCGCCATAGCGTTCAAGGTCATCGACCTTCAGCCGCCCGATACCATGCTCTGCACTGACCGATCCCTCCATGGCATGCACCAGATCATGCACCACGCGCTTGATCTCGTCGCGCTGGTCCTCGTGGTCAGCGCGCGTTTTGCTAGGGCTTGGAAAGACGTTGTAATGCAGGTTGCCATCGCCCAGATGCCCGAAGCAGTTGATCCGGAAATCGCCCAACAGCGCGATATGCTCGGGCGCGGTGGCGATGAACTCCGGGATCGCCCCCATAGGCAGGGAAATATCATGCGAACTGACCGACCCGATCCGGCGGTTGGCTTCGGGGATTTGCTCGCGGACCTCCCAGAATGCGTGCCGCTGCGCCTCGCTCTGGGCGATCACGCCGTCGCGCACCAACCCGACTTCCAAGGCTTCACCGAACAGAGTTTCCAGCGCCTCCGCCGGGTCAAGCCCCCGTGCCAGCCCCACGTCAATGAGAATAAACCACTCCGGCATTTCCGCGAAGGGCTGGCGAATGTCGGGCAGGGTCTCGGTCAGAAACTCCAGCCCCGCGCGGTGCATCAATTCAAAGGCGCTTATGCCCTCACCCATATGATCCCGCGCAAGTGACAAAAGCGATAGCGCCGCTTGCGGGCTGTCCACCACCATCAGGGCCGTGCCTTCGCCCGCCGGGCGCGGTGCCAACCGCAGTGTGGCCGCCGTGATCACTCCAAGCGTGCCCTCGGACCCGATCAAAAGGTCCTTGAGGTCATAACCCGCGTTGTCTTTTCGCAACCGCTTCAGCCCATGATAAATCTGCCCATCGGGCAGTACCGCTTCGATACCAAGGCAAAGTTCCCGCGCATTGCCATAGCGCAGCACATTCACACCGCCCGCATTTGTCGACAATAGCCCACCGATGCGCGCGCTGCCCTTGGCGGCAATCGACAGCGGGTAAAGCCGATTGGCGTCAAGCGCCGCCTCATGCACATCCGACAGGATCGCGCCCGCCTCGACGATCATGGCGTTTTCCTCGGGGTAAATCCCCCGAATGGCGCGCATCCGTTCAAGGCTCAGCAAAAGCGGGGCAGGGCCATCGCTGACGATCTGCCCACCGACAAGGCCCGTGCCTCCGCCATAGGGGATGACCGGCACGGCGGCCGCGTGGGCCATGCGGATCACCTCGGCCACCTCCGCAGTATTGGCAGGGGCCACGACAACCCCGGCTTGGCCTGCCCATCGGCCTCTCGGTTCCTCAAGATAGTTGGGCGTGGCCTTGCGGATCACACCATGGGGAAGGGCGTCGCGCAGGGTCTCGACAAAGGTAGAGGTGACAGGGTTCAGACTCATACCCGATACCTATCACGTCACACGCGATGGTCTAGCGCCAAGCCGTTATACGAGGCGCGACTTCTCTTGGACATTGCGCGGCGCGGGCTCAAGGCGCGTAGCGCCGCCGCGACAAAGACGACGCGCCTCCACGCGGCGGCTTTTGGGCAACTACAGAGCATCGACATAGGTCTCTCGGACACGGCAACCATAAAGCATTGTAGCCCACACCGTCCAATCGCCCCCGCGCGCGTCGTCTTTGTCGTGGCTCCAAGCACAAAAAAAGGGCGGCCCCGAAAAGCCGCCCCTCTATCCTGTCTGATCCGAAAATCAGGCCGCCGATTTGGCAAGGTTGCGCAGCACGTAGTGCAGCACGCCGCCGTTTTCGACGTATTCCTTCTCAACCGCCGTATCAATGCGCGACTTCAAGGTGATTTCCTTGGTCGTGTCATCGGCATAGGTGATAGTGCAGGGCACCTCGGCCTGCGGTTTCATATCGCCTTCCAAGCCGGTGATATCGAAGGTCTCGCTGCCGGTCAGGTTCAAGGTCGTGCGGGTGTCGCCGCCGGTGAACTCGAAGGGGATCACACCCATGCCAACCAGATTCGAGCGGTGAATACGCTCGAAATTCTCGGCGATGACGGCCTTGACGCCCAGCAGGTTGGTGCCCTTTGCGGCCCAGTCCCGGCTGGACCCCGCGCCATATTGCTCCCCGCCCACGACAACCAGGGGCGTGCCTTGCTCTTGGTATGCCATGGCCGCGTCGAAGATCGAGGTCTCATTGCCATCGGGGCCTTTGGTGTAGCCGCCTTCGACACCGTCCAGCATCTCGTTGCGGATACGGATGTTTGCGAAGGTGCCGCGCATCATCACCTCGTGGTTCCCCCGGCGCGAGCCATAGGAGTTGAACTCGCGCACTGGCACCTGACGCTCGGTCAGGTACTGACCGGCCGGGGTGGAGGGTTTGAAGCTGCCCGCCGGGCTGATGTGGTCGGTGGTAACCATGTCGCCCAGAAGGGCCAGCATCTTGGCGCCCTTGATGTCGGAAATGGTCCCCGGTTCCTTGTCCATGCCCTGAAAATAGGGCGGGTTCTGCACGTAGGTGGAGAGCGGGGGCCAGTCATAGGTTTCGCCTTCGGAAGTCTCGATCTCCCGCCATTTTTCGTCACCTTCGAACACTTCGGCGTATTTCGACTGGAAGGCCTCGCGCGTCACGGTCTTTTCGACCAGATCGGCGATTTCCTTTTGGCTCGGCCAGATGTCCTTGAGGTAAACGGGGTTGCCGTCCTTGTCCTCGCCAAGCGGCTCGCTCGACAGGTCGATGTTCATGTCACCGGCCAGTGCATAGGCCACCACCAGCGGCGGCGAGGCAAGGTAGTTGGCGCGCACGTCGGGGCTGATCCGGCCTTCGAAGTTGCGGTTGCCCGACAGGACGCTTGTGGCGATCAGGTCGTTGTCGTTAACCGCCTTCGAAATTTCCTCTTGCAGCGGGCCAGAGTTGCCGATGCAGGTGGTGCAGCCATAGCCGACAAGGTTGAAGCCGATGGCGTCCAGATCGTCCTGAAGGCCCGCGGCCTCAAGGTAATGCGACACCACCTGACTGCCCGGCGCCAACGAGGTTTTCACCCAGGGCTTGCTATCAAGGCCAAGCTCGCGCGCCTTGCGCGCCACAAGGCCCGCCCCGATCATCACGTAGGGGTTCGAGGTGTTGGTACACGACGTGATCGAGGCGATCACGACCGACCCGTCGCGCAACTCGTATTCCTCGCCCTCGACCTTCGCACTCTTGCGCGGGTCGATCAGGGCATCCGGCGCCGGACCCTCGGCCGCCATATCGGTGGCGGCCGCGGTTTCATCCTCACCGCGATATTCGGAAACCACGTCAAAGAACGCCGGTGCGGCCTTGTCCAGTGTCACGTAGTCCTGCGGGCGTTTCGGCCCGGAAATGGCCGGAACGATGGTACCCATGTCAAGGCTCAGGGTGTCGGTGTACACGGGCGCATAGCTCGCATCGCGCCAGAACCCGTTCTCCTTGGCGTATTGTTCCACCAGCGCAATGTTGTCTTCGTCGCGCCCGGTGTTGCGAAGGTAGCGCAGGGTTTCGTCGTCGATCGGGAAGAAGCCACAGGTCGCGCCGTATTCGGGCGCCATGTTGGCAATCGTCGCCCGGTCGGCCAGCGGCAGTTTATCAAGGCCGTCGCCATAGAATTCCACGAACTTGCCGACAACGCCCTTGGCGCGCAGCATCTCCACGACCTTCAGGACAAGGTCGGTGCCTGTGGTGCCTTCGACCATCTCGCCGGTCAGTTCGAAACCGACAACCTCGGGGATCAGCATCGAAATCGGCTGACCCAGCATCGCGGCCTCGGCCTCGATACCGCCCACGCCCCAGCCCAGAACGGCCAGACCGTTGATCATGGTGGTGTGGCTGTCGGTCCCCACGAGGGTATCGGGATAAGCCACTTCGACACCGTCTTGGTCCACGTCGCTCCAGACGGCCTTGGCAAGATACTCAAGGTTCACCTGATGGCATATGCCTGTGCCCGGCGGCACGACGCGGAAGTTGTTGAAGGCGCCCTGACCCCACTTTAGGAACTGGTAACGCTCCATGTTGCGCTCGTACTCACGATCCACGTTCATCTGGAAGGCGCGCGGGTTGCCGAACTCGTCGATCATGACCGAGTGGTCGATCACAAGGTCGACCGGGTTCAGCGGGTTGATTTGCTCGGCCTTGCCGCCAAGGGCCACGATACCGTCACGCATCGCCGCCAAATCCACGACGGCGGGAACGCCGGTGAAGTCCTGCATCAGCACACGGGCGGGGCGATAGGCAATCTCGCGGGGGTTCTTGCCGCCCTTCGTGGCCCACTCGGAAAACGCCTTGATGTCGTCGACCGTGACGGTCTTGCCATCCTCGAACCGCAGCATGTTTTCCAGAACCACGCGCAGCGCGGCAGGCAGTTTCGAGAAATCGCCAAGGCCCGCTTTTTCAGCGGCAGCGATGGAGTAATAGGCAAAAGTCTTGCCGTTGACGCTCAATTCCTTGCGCGTCTTTGTGGTGTCATGTCCGACGGTGATAGGCATTGTTGGCCTTCCTTTCACGTTCAAGGCAGGAATAGGAATTCGCTGGCCTGCTTCTGACCGATTTAAAAACCCCGATCAAGAGGAACCAGGCGAAATTGTATACTATTGCACACAATTTGCCGCAGAATCGCTGCGAAATCAAGTCTCACCGGGTGCTGACGAAACCTTGATTGGCAGTTTCAGAGCAGAGTGCCTAGAACAAGTAGGGTAACACAAGACTACTGGGGAACAGGACACATCATGCGATACCTGCGTCGTTGCATTGCCGCCATGCTTATGCTTGCCAGCCCGGCAATGGCCGAAGGGCCGGGGCCAGTGGTGGTTGAGCTATACACGTCGCAAGGCTGTTCGTCTTGCCCGCCTGCCGATGCCTATCTGCACGAGCTGGCTGTCCAGAACGGCGTCGTGGCACTGGCCCTGCATGTCGACTATTGGGATTATATCGGCTGGAAAGACATTTTTGCCGATCCGGCACATACCGCCCGTCAAAAGGCCTATGCTGAGGCTCAGGGCAAGCGGATGGTCTACACCCCACAAATGGTGATCGACGGGCGCACAAGCATCGCCGGGACCAAGCCTGCCGAAGTGGCCGAAGCGATTGCCGAGATGCGCGCCAAGCCACGGCCAGTAACGCTGGAGTTGCGCCGCGAGGGCGGCACGCTGCATATCTTGGCAACGCCGCAAGACACGGGCGCCGGGAAGATGGACGTGACGCTGCTGCGATACCAACCGCGCGCCGAGGTTGCGATCAAATCGGGTGAAAACGCCGGCCGCACGCTCAGCTACGCCAATATCGTCACCCATATGGAGCCTCTTGGCGTTTGGAACGCCAGAAAGCCGTTAACCCTCAGCTACCCGATCAAGGGCGATCAGCCGGTCGTGATTCTGATACAGAAAGCCGGGCACGGCCCGATGGCGGCTGCGGCGCGGCTCGATTGACAGGCGGCAGATTCCGCTACTCACCCTTCATCAACCTGTCGGCCTTCTTGCGCACCAGAACCGTGCGCAGATCATGCATCGCCAGCAAAAGCGCATCGGTGACCTCTTCCAACTGCTCATCCGTGGCCCGCGATTGCGCCCAATGGGTCGTGGTGTTCAGGTAATCCACCGCCCGGAAAATATCGTCGATATCGCGATGCGCGAGGATTTCTGCGCGCTCGGCCATCCAGTCCTGAATGGCGGCGACATCGGCCTCGCTCAATTCGCGGTCGCCATGCGGCTTGATCTCGGACTTGCGGATATTGACGACGGCGATCTGGTCCATGTCGATGCGGCGCTGCCGGTTCTCGGTATCCACCCGAAACACGAAGGCCCCGTTCGCGCGGACCCTGAAGTAATACTCCGGCAAGTCTCCGGCCATGGTGCCCCCTGTCCAATGACGCGCGCGTCATGCTGTCTTTAGGTCGTTACAATCCACAAATTGGCGGGCTGATCAACATTGCCCGTGCCGGAGGTGCCACTTTTCGCGCCGCCTGCGGCATTCGGATCAATCCGCTCCGGCGCGCGTTGCCTTATCGAAGCCCGCCGCAAAACCGCTCAATCCGGGTGCAGGCCTCGTCCAGAAGCGTGTCCGAGGTGGCGTAGCTCACCCGGAACGCCGGCGACAACCCGAAGGCCGCGCCAAAGACCACGGCCACGCCTTCTTCTTCCAGAAGGGCGGTGGCAAACGCTTCATCCGTGTCAATCTTGGCCCCACCCGCACTGGTCTTGCCGATCAGCCCGGCAATTGATGGGTAGACATAAAACGCCCCCTCAGGCACCGGGCAGGTGATGCCTTCGATGGCATTCAACCGCGCCAACACCAGATCCCGGCGGCGTTTAAAAACCGCGTTGTTCTTGGCGATGAAGTCATGGCTCCCGGTCAGGGCTTCCAGCGCTGCCCATTGGCTGATCGTGCAGGGGTTCGATGTGCTTTGGCTCTGGATTTTGCGCATCCCGCCGATCAATACCTCTGGCCCGGCGGCAAAGCCAATCCGCCAGCCGGTCATCGCATAGGCCTTGCTGACGCCATTGCAGGTCAGGGTGCGGTCATACAGCCCCGGTTCCACCTGCGCAGGCGTACAGAACTTGAACCCGTCATAGGCCAGACGCTCGTACATATCGTCGCTCATCACCCAGACATGGGGATGGCGCATCAAGACATCGGTCAGCGCCTTGAGTTCATCCCAAGAATACCCCGCCCCGGTCGGGTTCGAGGGCGAGTTGAAGATAAACCAGCGGGTCTTGTCGGTAATGGCGGCCTCCAAGGCCTCTGGCGTCAGCTTGAAATTGGTCTCGACCCCAGCCTCGGCAATCACTGGCGTGCCGCCCGCCAGCAAGACCATATCAGGGTAGCTCACCCAATAGGGCGCGGGGATCACCACTTCGTCACCGGGGTTCAGCGTCGCCATCAGCGCATTATACAGGATCTGCTTGCCCCCGGTGCCAACGCTCACCTGCGCGGGGGTGTACTCAAGCCCATTGTCGCGCTTGAACTTGGCGCAAACCGCCTCTTTCAACTCGGGGATGCCATCGGGCGCTGTATAGCGCGTCTTGCCTTGCTCAATGGCCCGGATACCCGCTGCGCGGATATGCTCGGGCGTGTCGAAGTCCGGCTCCCCCGCGCTCAGCCCGATCACATCCTTGCCCGCCCGGCGCAATTCCGCCGCCTTGGCGGTCATGGCGATCGTCGGGGACGGTTTGACGCGCGATAGTGTCGCGGAAAGAGGGTTCATGTCAGGCTCCGGTTTGTATCACTTCTTCGAATGTCTTAGAGTCCGCGACAAGACGTATCAAGCACCCTGCACGATCACGCGAAAGGAAACCCGATGAACGAGCAAACCAACGACGGCTGGTTCGACCCCGAGGCCACCACCTTCGGCGACCGTGTCGCCGGGGCCCGCGAACAGGCGGGCATGTCGCAGCCGGAACTGGCCAAACGCCTTGGCGTGAAACTCAAGACCCTCAAGGGCTGGGAAAACGACCTGAGCGAGCCGCGCGCCAACAAGCTGTCGATGATGGCGGGCCTGCTCAACGTTTCGCTGCTATGGCTGCTTTCGGGCGAGGGCGATGGCCCCGACGCGCCGGGCGAGGAAGGTGAACTTTCGCGTGACGTCACCGATATGCTGACCGAGATTCGCGATATCCGCACCCATATGACGCAATATGTCGATCGTCTGGGACGTTTGGAAAAAACCCTGCGGTCCAAACTCAAGGACGAGGCGAGTGCCTGAGGAAACCCGCGACATCCGCCTGAAGCGCCTTTACATGCGTTCCATTCGGCGTGGCATCAAGGAGATGGACATCATCCTTGGTCGCTACGCCGATACGCGCCTGCCCGAGCTGGATCAGGACAGCCTCGACACCTACGATGCGCTGCTGTCCGAGAATGATCAGGACCTCTATCAATGGGTGACGGGGCAGGCCCCGGCGCCTGATGCGCTTGCGCCGCTGATCGACGATATCGCGCGACTGTCCAACGCAAGCGGTGCCAAATAATTCGGATTTTATACGCCTCCTGCAGGGTTTAACCGATTATTCGGCAATTTATCCCAGTGTCCTCTCCGAGCAGTAGCGCACGGAGACCGAGATGAGTTTGCACACCCCCTTTGACGCCCACGCGAACAGGCAGGGCTTTATGACAGGCTACCTTGATGCGCTGGCGCTGGTTGAGCGTCTGCACCGGTTGCTTCTGGATGTCATCAAGGATGAATTCGAACGCGTCGGTGTCCTTGAAATCAACGCGGTACAGGCGCTTTTGCTGTTCAACATCGGCGATAACGAGGTGACAGCGGGGGAGTTGAAAACCCGCGGCTACTACCAAGGCAGTAACGTCAGCTACAACCTCAAG
>DATFKJ010000234.1:0-12705 GCA_035268705.1 Roseovarius sp.
CCCCTGAGGCAAGCTCTTCAAAGCACGTCGCACACCAGGTTTTTCAGGCGCTCGGGCTTGAACTTGAAGACGCATCTTGTGGCTTGACCCTGATAGACCTGCCACATAGGTATACGCCAATTTGCCCAGACCGGAGACTCACGTCATGGCCCCAGCGACCCAGGACCACCCAACCGCATGTCTAGCCCTTGCAGATGGGACGGTATTCTATGGAAACGGTTTTGGCGCGACCGGCGACACGGTGGCCGAGCTTTGTTTCAATACGGCGATGACCGGCTATCAGGAAATCATGACCGACCCCAGTTATGCGGGGCAGGTTGTAACCTTCACCTTCCCGCACGTGGGCAATGTCGGGGTCAATCCTGACGATGACGAAACCGCCGATCCGGTGGCCGAGGGCATGGTCGTCAAATGGGACCCGACCGAACCCAGCAACTGGCGTGCGACGGAAACCCTTTCAGAATGGCTGGCCAAACGCGGGCGCATTGCGATTGGTGGGGTGGATACGCGGCGTCTTACACGCGCGATCCGCCATCAAGGCGCGCCGCATGTGGCGCTCGCGCATGATCCCGAAGGTAATTTCGATACGGCCGCCCTTGTCGAGCGGGCGCGCGGCTTTGCCGGGCTGGAGGGAATGGACTTGGCCAGACAGGTGACCTGTGCCCAATCCTACCGCTGGAATGAAATGCGTTGGGCTTGGCCCGATGGTTATGCCGCGCAAACCGACGCCAAACACCGCGTCGTCGCGGTGGATTATGGGGCCAAGCGCAATATCCTGCGCTGCCTCGCCAGTGCCGGATGCGAGGTAACCGTATTGCCCGCAACAGCCACGGCCGAGGACGTTCTGGCACATGAACCAGACGGCGTGTTTCTGTCCAACGGTCCGGGTGATCCGGCTGCAACTGGCGAATACGCGGTTCCCATGATCAAGGGCGTTCTGGACAAGGGCTTGCCCATGTTCGGAATTTGCCTTGGACACCAGATGCTCGCCTTGGCCCTAGGGGCGAAAACCGTCAAGATGAACCATGGTCACCATGGTGCGAACCACCCGGTTAAGGATATGGAAACGGGTAAGGTCGAAATTACCTCCATGAATCACGGGTTCGCGGTGGATAGCCAGACCTTGCCGCAGGGTGTGATGCAAACGCATGTATCGCTCTTTGATGGATCGAACTGCGGTATCCGTATGACCGACGCGCCGGTCTTCTCGGTGCAGCACCACCCCGAGGCCAGTCCCGGGCCGCAGGACAGTTTTTATCTGTTCGAGCGGTTCGCGGCATCTATGGCTGACTAGCTTTGCTGCGTTAATCCTTTATTAACTTATTGTTTACGTTGGATTAACCGTACTTGTCCAAACTGGCTCGTGGGGTCAGCGAGGGTCAAGTCATGGGAATATCGGAACTGCGTCAAGCCGCGATCGGTGCTGATCGAAGCGACAAGGCTTTTGATACGCTTGGCGGGGAATTGGTGCGCCAAGGTGTCATTGGCCCTCAGGACGCCACCTTGGCCGGCGTGGTGCGAAAGCATTGCGATGCGACGCTCGACCGGGTGCTTATGGCCGAGGGTTTGGCCAATCAAGATGATTTGCTCGAAGCGCATGCCCGCCGACTGAACAGCCGGCGCCTATCCCGGAAAGAGCTTGAAACCCTCGTCTCGCGCGCGCCGGACCAGACCGATCCACGCGACCTGATCAAGGATGGCGTCCTGCCGGTTATCGACCGTGATGGTACTCAAGCCGTGGCGACAGGCCATCCTGATGTTGTCGAAGCCACAGGCGCCATTGTCCCGGAACAGCGAATTCTGCTGGCTGATCCCCACGCCGTGCAGGATGAGGTCGCCGCACGTCATCGGACGCATTTGACCGAATTGGCACAGGCGCGCGTTCCTATCATCGAAAGCTGTCGATCTTGGGGAAGCCGACGGCAACAACGCCTGGCCGTCAGCCTTGTCCTGCTCTTGCTGATCGGAGCGCTGGTTTGGGGGTTCCCGCAACTCGTGCTGGGCGTTTTCGTCGCTTGGGCGGCCTTTACCCTGATTGTATCGGCGGTCATGAAAACCGCCGCTTTCATTGCACGGATGGCAGCAGGCGACGCGGCGCTACCAGATGCTCCGCCCCTGTCGAAAGCACCTTTGCCAAAGGTGTCGATCCTGGTGCCGCTGTTTCGGGAGACCGAGATCGCGCACCACCTGATTGCCCGTTTGTCGCGACTGACATATCCAAAATGCTTGCTGGACGTGGTCCTTGTTCTTGAAGAAGAGGATGAAACAACCCGCGAAACGCTTGCGACGATTGATCTTCCCCCTTGGATGCGCGCCGTGATCGTCCCCGATGGACAGCCTCGCACGAAACCGCGCGCGATGAATTATGCACTCGATTTTTGCGAAGGCGATATCGTGGGTATTTTCGATGCCGAGGATGCGCCGGACCCGGATCAAATCACGGCTGTTGCCCGTCGTTTTCAGGAATTGCCGGATGACGTGGTCTGTCTACAGGGTGTCTTGGATTACTATAATGCGCGGCAAAACTGGCTGGCGCGCTGTTTCACCATCGAATACGCCACATGGTTCCGGATGATCCTGCCCGGGATGGAAAAACTTGGCTTTGCAATCCCGCTTGGCGGCACGACACTCTATTTTCGCCGTACCGTGCTTGAGAAGTTAGGCGGTTGGGATGCGCATAACGTGACCGAAGATGCCGACTTGGGGTTTCGGCTTGCACGTCACGGCTACCGAACCGAGATGATCGGCACCGTGACCGGTGAAGAGGCCAACTGTCGTTTTTGGCCTTGGGTCAAACAACGCTCCCGGTGGCTGAAAGGATATATGACCACCTATCTGGTACACATGCGTCGGCCTGTCTTGCTTTACCGGCAACTGGGCGCTTGGAAATTCTGGGGGTTTCAGGCGCATTTCATCACGGCCTTGTCCCAGTTCCTTTTGGCACCGATCCTGTGGACGTTCTGGCTTGTCCTGTTCGGTTTGCCGCATCCTCTCGATCCTGTTCTGCCGCGTCATGTTCTGGTGGCTTTCGGGACGCTCTTCTTGACAATTGAGGCGATCAACATCGCGATTCATCTCGTCGCCGTTTCAGGCGCACGGCACCGGCACCTCATCCCATGGGTGCCGACGATGCACCTTTATGTCCCCTTGGGTTCGATCGCGGCCTACAAGGCGCTTTACGAGTTGATCGCCAAACCGTTCTTCTGGGAGAAGACAACGCATGGGCTTTCGTTGAACGCAGCCACTCTGCGAACGTCAGACGATGCTGTCGACCTCGCCGGAATCAAGTTTAAGGCGGGTCACGAAGGCTTTTGAGATATGTGCTTTGAGAGCGGCTCCCGCTGTCTCTGAATCGCGTGCCTCGATGGCGCTTACGATGCTGTTGTGCTCTTTGAGGGCATCCTCCGGCCGACCTGCAGCCGCCAATGATGTCGTGGCCATCAGAGCCATGGACCGGTGTACAAGGTCAAGCTGCTGCACCAGAAAGCGATTGTGCGATGCAAGGTGGATTTGCTTGTGAAATCGCCGGTTGGCCCGGGCCATCGCTTGCGGGTCATCCATCAGCTTGCGGTCATCCTCGACCATGTCGCGCAAAACGCGGACTTCCTCATCCGTGGCATGCCGGGCCGCAAGATTTGCGGCCAGCGCTTCCAGTTGCGCGCGCACGACATAAAGCTCGGCCAGTTGGTTGTGATCCAGCGACGCCACGATCAGGCTTCGACCGTCGCGTGTCAGCAAGGATTGCGTCTCAAGCCGCTGTAGCGCTTCGCGGATCGGCGTGCGTGACATGCCAAACTGCTCGGCCAGATCACTTTCGACAAGGCGGTCACCCGGCTTGTAAATGCCCATGTCGATCGCTTCGAGGATCAGTGTGTAGGCATCTTTCTGAGGTGTTTTCATTATAAGGTCCGTCCCTGCGGTTTTATTTTCCGCAAACCGTAAGGCCCGCGCCTTCTGCGATCAAGCCTTGGCGCGTTGCACCCATTGTCGCGGCATACTACCGTGCGGATATGCCAAAACAGCATTTCGCACATATTGAGACCTGGGTCTTCGATCTCGACAACACGCTTTATTGTCCAAGCGTGCGGCTGTTCGATCAGATTGAGGTCAAGATGACCGAGTATGTCATGCAGGCACTCAAGGTGGATCGCGACGAGGCTGACCGATTGCGGGATCACTATTGGCGCGATCACGGAACCACGCTGGCGGGCCTGATGCGTGAACATGACATGGAACCGCATGACTATCTTGTCGCGGTGCATGACATATCCTTCGATGCCTTAACGCCCGATCCGGGTTTGCGGGCCCGCATTCTGGCGCTTCCGGGGCGGCGGATCGTCTACACGAACGGAAGCGCGCCTTACGCCGAGAGGGTGATCGAGAAACGTGGGCTATCGGGCGTTTTCGACGCCGTCTACGGTGTCGAGCACGCGCAGTTTCGGCCAAAGCCCGAGCGCGCGGCATTCGACGCGGTGTTCGCCTGTGACGGGGTGACACCGTCGCGCGCCGCGATGTTCGAAGATGACGCCCGCAATCTGGCCGCACCACATGCGATGGGAATGCGGACAATACATGTTGCCCCCAACCCGGTCGAAGCGGGTCACATTCATCATCATACGGATGATCTGAGCGGTTTTCTTGCCAAGATAATCTGAAACGCCACCTGCGTCGAAACGCGCCTTTCACCCGCAGGTGGGGTGCCTATTTAAAGGTGTAAATCAACCCGAACAGAGGCAAGCATGACCGCGACCGATACCCAAGTAATGACCACAACCACAGCCCATTCCGCATCCGATGTAAGCGAAGGGCGACGTGCCGCCAAAATCTTGGTTACGGTGCTTTTTGCCGTGATCGGCTGGGGCCTGAGTGTCGCGACATGGGGTATCCCCGGGCTTTACATTCCCGCCTTGGCTATGGTGCCTGTCATGATGGGACTATTGGTACTGATTTCGCGCGGGTGACGCGCATGAGACCCGGCAGGAGGGCTACAGCATGACCATGAAGACCGTCGATATCGTCGTATCGGGTGGTGGCGTCGCGGGCCTTGCCGCAGCCTCGGTTTTTGGTGCCGCGGGCTTTTCTGTCATTTGTGTCGACCCGACCCCGCCGGTGACCGAGCGTGATGCCCAAGGGTCTGATCTGCGGACGACCGCGTTCTTGCAGCCATCACAGGCTCTCTTGGACCAGGCCGGCTTGTGGGACCGTTTGGTGCCTCATGCGGCCGATTTGCAGATCATGCGGATCGTCGATGCAGGGGGTGACGCGGCAGAGCCCCGCATCGTGAAGGAATTCGATGCCTCGGACATCTCGGAAAAACCGTTTGGTTGGAACCTGCCCAATTGGCTTTTGCGGCGCGAGATGGTCGCGCATCTGGACGGTCTGGAGACTGTCGACTTCCGTCCCGGCACCGGGTTCAAATCCCTTTTTACACGCGAAAGCGAGGCGCGTGTCGAACTGACGGATGGCACAGGCCTGCGCACCAAGCTGGTGATCGCTGCGGATGGGCGCAATTCGCCGGTGCGTCAGGCTGCGGGTATCGACGTCAAGACCACGCGATATGGGCAAAAGGCCCTTGCCTTCGCGGTGACTCATCCGATCCCGCATGCCAATGTCTCAACGGAAATTCACCGATGGGGCGGGCCGTTCACCCTTGTGCCCCTGCCGGATCACGAAGGGCGACCTTCGTCTGCGATCGTTTGGATGGAAGAAGGACCCGAAGTCAAACGGCTTGCCAGCCTTCCAAAGCAAGAATTCGAACAGGAAATGAACGATCGTTCTTGCTTGCTCTTCGGTCCTCTGGAATTGGCGTCGAATCGCACCGTCTGGCCGATCATCAGCCAATTGGCCGACAGCATGTACTCCGAGCGGGTGGCGCTTGTGGCCGAGGCTGCGCATGTGGTGCCCCCCATCGGCGCGCAGGGCCTGAACATGAGCCTTGCGGATATGCGCGTTCTTCTGGAGTTGGCGCAAGCCGCGCCCGAACGGTTGGGCGATGCCGATATGTTGGCCGATTATCAGCGCCGCCGCCATTTTGAGGTCAAGGCGCGGGTGACTGGTATCGACGTATTGAACCGCGCGTCGATGATGCGCGCCAAGCCTCTGCGCGACGCGCGGGCCATGGGGCTGAACGCGATTTATTCGCTGGCACCGGTGCGCAAGACCCTGATGCAACTGGGCCTTGGCGCACGCGGGTAAAGGGCTCAAAGAACCTTGTCGAGCACGGTTTCCAAGCGGTTTAGACTGCCGTCGACGTCATAGAGTTTATCCAGCCCGAAAAGGCCAAGCCGAAAGGTACGGAAGCCCTCGGGCTCGTTGCATTGCAGGGGGACGCCCGCTGCGATCTGCATCCCTTCAGCGGCAAACTTGCTGCCGTTCTGGATGTCGGGGTCATCGGTATAGCTGACCACCACGCCCGGTGCGCCGAAGCCATCGGCGGCAACCGACGTCACGCCTTTTTCCGCCAGCATGGCGCGCACCCCGTTGCCCAAAGCCCACTGTGCCTCGCGCAGCTTTTCAAAGCCGTAGTCGCGGGTTTCCAGCATGGTGTCGCGGAAGGCGCGTAGGGCATCGGTGGGCATGGTGGCGTGATAGGCATGGCTGCCGTTTTCATAGGCCTGCATGATCTGGTGCCACTTCTTGAGGTCGATGGCAAAGCTGTTCGAGGTGGTGTTTTCCAACCGCTGAAGCGCACGGTCCGACATCATCACAAGCCCTGCCGAAGGCGAGGCCGACCAGCCCTTTTGCGGGGCGGAAATCAGGACATCCACGCCGGTTGCGCTCATGTCGATCCATGCACAACCCGAGGCAATGCAGTCCAAGACCATGAGCGCACCCACCTCATGCGCCGCATTGGCAAGTTCGGTCACGTAGTCATCCGGCAGGATCAGCCCGGCGGAGGTTTCCACGTGCGGGGCGAAAACCACATCAGGTTTGGCCTCGCGGATTTGCGCGCAGACCTCTTCGACCGGGGCGGGGGCGAAGGGGGCTTTGGGGCCGTTGCCGGTTTGACGTGCCATGCAGACCGTGGTGTCAGACGTGAATTGACCCGCGTCGAAAATCTGTGTCCAGCGGTAGGAAAACCACCCGTTGCGCACGATCAGGGCATGGGCCTCATGTCCGAATTGTCGCGCCACAGCCTCCATCGCGTAGGTGCCGCCACCGGGGATAAGGGCGACGGCATCGGCCTTGTAAACCTCTTTCAGCATCCCGGAAATATCGGTCATGACCCCTTGGAAGGTTTTGCTCATGTGATTGAGCGACCGGTCGGTGAAAACAACCGAGTATTCAAGAAGGCCGTCGGGGTCGATGTGATCAAGTAGGGCAGTCATTTCAGGCTCCTGCGGAACTGTGTTTAAGTCTAGCTGACCTTAATGAGCGGCATAAGTCCACGCGTGGAAGCGCCACGTTCGGATCTGATTACGTCACATGGTTCAGCCGATAGGGCCGGGGCGTCGTTCCTCACTTAGCAAGACATTCGCCTCGATGTCGCCCACACCGGGCAACATCATCAGGCGCCGCCGTAAGATACGTTCGAAATCCGAGATGTCGCGCGCCACGACGCGTAAGCGATAATCGTAAAGCCCAAGGATATGTTCGACGGTCTGAACCTCCGGGATGGCAGAAACCGCGCGTTCGAAATCCTCAAGGCTGACACGGCCCTTGGTGGCAAGTTTGACCCCCAGAAAGACCGTCACCCCGAACCCCAGTTTTTCTGCATCCAGATCAAGGCGTTGCCCGCGAATGACGCCCGCATCGCGAAGGCGCTTGATGCGGCGCCACGTGGCCGGTTGGGACAGGCCCATTTTGCGGCCAAGGGCACTGGCGCTTTGGGTGGCGTCACGGCTGAGTTCGCGAAGCAGCTGGCGATCGGTGGTGTCGAGGTCGATCATAGCGGCAGAATCTCGTCGGATTTCAGGCTCGCGACATGCATGAGGGCCTCGATATCCGCGATATGCGGCAGGGTCAGGATCGCGGTGCGGTAAAGCTGTTGATAATGCTGCATGTCCCGCGCGATGACCGAAAGGCGCAGGTCCACGCGGCCCAGAAAAGATTGAATTTCAACCACTTCTGGTATGATCTTTGCCTTTTCTGTGAAATCTTCGAAGGCGCGCGGCTGTGTCTTGTCCAGTGTGACGCGCAAGGACACCTCGACCTCATAGCCAAGTACGTGCCAGTCGATCACCGCGTAGTTACCACGGATCACACCATTTGCCTGCATCCGCTCCAGCCTTCTGGCACAGGTGGCGGTGGTCACGCTCGCGCGGTCGGCAAGATCGGCGGCCGAAAGGCTGGGGTCGTGTTGGTAGTGGCGCAGGATGCGTCTATCGGTGTCATCAAGCATGAAATTTGCCATGAATAATCAAACAGCGCATGATTATCACGAAAATTGGCGAATATAAATGGCTTTTGATCTGCATTCCTCGTGCGGGCCGCTAAGCTGCGTCTATCCAAGCAAAAAAGGAGAGCGCCATGCGCGTTTATTATGATCGCGATTGCGATATCAACCTGATCAAAGACAAGAAAGTCGCCATTCTGGGCTATGGCAGCCAAGGTCACGCCCATGCCCTGAACCTGCGTGACAGCGGCGCCAAGAACCTCTGCGTTGCCCTGCGCGAAGGCTCGGCCTCGGCCAAGAAGGCCAAAGCGGAAGGCCTTGATGTCAAAGAGATTTCCGAAGCTGCAGCATGGTGTGACGTGATGATGTTCACCATGCCCGATGAGCTTCAGGCAGAGACCTACAAGAAATATGTCCACGATCACATCAAGCCCGGTGCGGCGATTGCCTTTGCCCACGGTCTGAACGTGCATTTCGGCCTGATCGAACCCAAGGAAGGCGTTGACGTGATCATGATGGCCCCGAAAGGCCCCGGTCACACCGTGCGCGGTGAATACGTCAAAGGCGGTGGCGTGCCTTGCCTTGTGGCCGTAGATACAGATGCGTCGGGCAAGGCCTTGGAAATCGGCCTTAGCTACTGCTCGGCTATCGGTGGCGGGCGTTCGGGGATCATCGAGACCAACTTCAAGGAAGAGTGCGAAACCGACCTCTTCGGTGAGCAGGCGGTTCTTTGCGGCGGTGTTGTCGAGCTGATCCGCATGGGCTTTGAGACGCTGGTCGAAGCGGGCTATGCCCCTGAAATGGCGTACTTTGAGTGCTTGCACGAGGTGAAGCTGATCGTCGACCTGATCTATGAAGGCGGTATCGCCAACATGAACTACTCGATCTCGAACACGGCCGAGTATGGTGAGTATGTCAGCGGCCCGCGGGTTCTGCCCTATGAGCGGACCAAGAAAGAGATGAAGGCGATCCTGCACGACATCCAGTCGGGCAAGTTCGTGCGTGACTTCATGCAGGAAAACGCCGTGGGTCAACCCTTCTTCAAAGGGACGCGTCGGATGAACGACGCCCACCAGATCGAAGAGGTCGGTGAGAAGCTGCGCGCGATGATGCCTTGGATCTCGGCTGGCAAGATGGTCGACAAGGAAAAGAACTAAGCTTCAATAGCTTACATACAGAACTTGATCCGGCCCCGAGGGGCCGGATCGGCAAGTGTCAAACCTTGCGATACGATGATGTGGCCTTGGCAGGACGAGGCTTTTCATCATTTTCATCGTCTGACTTATTGCGCAGGACGTAAACGCCCAGCAAGGCCATGAGTGTCAGGGTCAGGATGGGTATCACAAAGGTATTCATGGTACGCTCCTTTCGTTGCTTACCTGACGTGTGACTTGTCGCAGGAAAGTCCGATGTGAACTGAGGCGTCCTGTCGCGGGAGGATACAACCCCTTGATAAAGCATCAAAAGATGCCGGAGATCACTGCGCAAAGCTGGCTCATGGTGGGGGCTTTGGGCCTGATCTGGGGCGCGACTTTCATGGTGATCGAACTGGCCTTGGAAGGGATCACGCCATTTTGGCTGGCCGCCGCCCGGATCGGGTTTGCCACGCTTCTGATGATCGCGTTCTGGGGCTATCGCGGCTTTAAGCTATTCGTAGAACCCATTGAAAAATCGGATATTTTGCGTCTTGTAATCATTGGTGCATTATCTTCGGCCATCCCCTTCATGCTGCTGAGTTGGGGGCAGCAATATGTGACATCGGGCTTTGCCGGGGTGTCGATGGCCGGGGTGGCCTTGATGGTTTTACCCTTGGCGCATTTTCTCGTGCCCGGCGAACGTTTGACGGTTCGGAAGCTCTTTGGGTTCGTCATCGGTTTTGTTGGTGTCGTCATCCTGATCGGTGGGCAAGCCTTTGAAACAACCGGGCAATACCTTGAACCCTTTGGGCGGCTGGCCTGCCTTTCGGCTGCCGCGTGTTATGCGCTGAGTTCGGTGCAAATGCGGCTTTTGCCGGATGTGGACTCGATCGGATTGAACGCTGTGACGCTGTTGATTGGTGCGGTGATCGTCATCGCCGCGGCGTGGAGCATCGAGGGGCCGCCCCCAACTGTGGATCGCAACACTTTGTTTGTGCTACTTTTTCTTGGGTTGGTACCAACGGCGGGGGCAAGCCTTTTGCGGGTCTTGGTGATCCGGACAGCCGGTCCGGTGTTCATGAGCCTCGTCAATTACCAGGTGCCAGTCTGGTCGGTGGTCTTGGGCGTTTTGATCTTGTCGGAACCCTTGCCGCGGAGTCTGTTGACCGCTTTGGTGCTGATTCTGTGCGGCGTTGGATTGAGCCAATACGGGGCGTTGAGCCGGTTGTTCAGACGTCGTTAATCTATGTACAATCTGTACGTTTTCTATGCGACTTTTGTACGTTTTCCACAGGAACCGCCAAAAGGTTTGTACATTTTGTACAAAAGCATAATCTGTGCTCTGAGATGATGGGCGTGGGTCAGGGGGTCTGACCCAATGTCGCCGCCTGCCAGAGGCGCATGGCTTCGGCGGTTTCACGGACGTCGTGGATGCGGAGCATCTGCACCCCTTGGGCCAACCCGGCCAACGCCACGGCGATGGAGCCGGGGGCGCGGTGGCGGGCCTCCTCGGTGCCGCCGATGGTGCCGATGAAGCGCTTGCGCGAGGCTCCCAGAAGGACGGGGCAGCCAAGCGAATGGAAAAGCGCGAGATTCTGGAGAAGCGTCAGGTTGTGCTCCAGCGTCTTGCCGAAGCCAATACCAGGGTCGATGATGATCCGGCTGCGGTGGATGCCTGTGGCCTCAAGCGCGGCGATGCGCCCTTCAAGATAGTCATAGATATCGAGCGCCACGTTATCATAGCGCGGATCGACCTGCATGATATCGGGCGTGCCTTGGGCGTGCATGACGCAGACGGGTAGGCCCGACGCGGCGGCGAATGGCGCGAGATTGGGGTCGAAAGTGAAACCCGCCACATCGTTGATGAGGTTGGCCCCAGCCCGATGGGCCGCTTGGGCCACGGGGGCTTTGCGGGTGTCGATGGAAATCGGCACGTCGGAGGCGGCGCGGATCGCCTCGATCACCGGGGCGGTGCGGCGGATTTCTTCGCCGATGGCCACTTCCTCGGCGCCGGGACGGGTGGATTCGCCGCCGATGTCGATGATCTTGGCGCCTTGGGCTTGCATGGTTTGCGCGTGGCTGACCGCGATCTGCGGATCGTAGTGTTCGCCGCCGTCCGAGAAGCTGTCGGGGGTGACGTTGAGAATGCCCATGAGTTGGGGCGTGTCGAAGGAGAGGCCCGCGATGGGATCGCGGGATGCGCTGAGGCGCTCAAGCGCGGCTTGCGGGATTTCAGAGGCCGGCATGAGGTGCGAGGGCGCATCGCGATAAAGCTCCTCGACTGTATCGAACCATGTCCAGCCACCTGCAAGAGGCAGCGCGCCTTCGGGGCGCGCGTGGTCGGTGCGGGGGAGCGGTCGGTAATAGGTGGTCATCGGGGCGTCCTTTACAGAGGGTGCCCCTTTATTGATCCTTGAGGCCCCGGGTCAAGCCCGGGGCAGGCCGTTCAAAGGCCCGATTGCGCGATGTCCTGCACCAGCACTGGCACGGGGGCCTTGCCCTCGGGCGGGGTGACACCGATGAGCAGCAGGTCGGAGGCCTCCATATGGCCAGCGAACCAAGAGGCCAGTGCGACGGGGTCGTCGGGGCCGGTTGCCGGCCCGTCGACGGCATCCAGAACGATCTTGGAGGGGGCCCAGACGCTGATCTGGCCATTCTTCATGGCCCAGTCCAACTCGGTCCGGGTGCCGACGACGACGCATCGGTCATCGCGCCCGGCCAGAACCCAAGCGTTCTGTTCCAGCGCTAGCAGATTGACGCGGCGTTGGGTCATGTTGTGGCCGGTCTTGGGGCTGTCGGTGTCGGCTTGGCCGACGCAGAGGATGACAGGCTCGGCGCGGGCCTCAAGCTGATCGAGCCAGCGGCCAAGGTTGGGCGATTGGATCGCGGTATTGGTGAGGTAGACCACATGCGGGTGTGGTGTGGTGTCGGCCATAGGGGCCACCGGCTTGGTGGCGAGGTCTTCGACCGAGCGGACGATTTCCACGCCAAGCGCGCCGGGGCCGCGATCAAGCTTTTCGATACGCACGAAGGTGCGCACCGCCTGCGGCTCCCACAGGATGCGTTCGGCTATGCGGTCGGCCAGCGTTTCCAGCAGGTTGAGGCGTTCTTCGGCCAGCGCCGCCTCGATCGCTTCGGTCACCTTGTCGTAGCTGAGGATACGGTCGACGTCGTCTTCCAGCGGGTCGGTGATGGGGCGGACCTCGACCACAACGTTGAAGCAGACCCGTTGGG
>DATFKJ010000235.1:0-7691 GCA_035268705.1 Roseovarius sp.
ATGCCCATGTTTCAGGTCTCCTTCAAATACGTCAACTCGGCCCGCCACCCAGAAGGACGCGGCTGATGATAGGGCGGGCCTGCTCCGGGGTCATGCCGGGGGTCAGGGCCGGGTTGTAAAGCAGGCGCAGCAATTCTTCGTCATGGGTGGTCAGCAGCGCGAATTCATCGTCATCGTTGAAAATCGACGGGCGCGCCTGTGGGCTGTCGTTTGCAAGGCCAAGCCCCTGCGCAAGTTCCTCATGCACACAAGAGCGGCGCATCAATTCCGGGTGCTCAGAGCGGATAAAGGCAATCGCCCGACTATAGCGATAATCGTTGTTGCTGTCGGAAAAGGCCACGACAAGACAATGGATCGAGCGGGGCAGATTGCGGAACAAAGCCAGCGAATTCGCCCCGATATTGGGGACGATCCGCTTGATACGGTTCACCGCCTGATCGCGGTCGTCCTCGCTCATGAACAGGACGTGGAAATTGGGGTTGGAACTGCCGGCACTGATCGGATGGCCGGTGATCCGCGACAGGCGTGCGGCATAGCGGTTGACCATGGTGTTATCAGTGGCGCGTTGCTCTTGCGGTACATTGGCCCCGAATTCCACCGCCATGCGCACCGGGCCGGTCCATTTGCGCAAGCCGCCCGGCATGTCATTGCCACGCCGGAACCCACCGTTCCGGGCATATTCGTCGTAAAAGGCGATGCGCTCGAAATTGCGCATCAGGTCGGTGTCGGTATAGGGCGTGTCCACCCCGCCGCCGCCCGTGCGCAATAGGCCCTGAGCCAGTAAATCGGCCTGCACCGCCGAGTAGTAGCGGGACAAGGCCTGACTGCGCTGCGACGGACCAGAGCGGCGCTCCGGCTCGCCTTGCGGTGGGGTCAAGCGCTCGGGGCGGGGTGGAGGATTGGTCGAAGGGGTGGACGGCGGCACCGCCACACAGGCCGTCAGAGCCAGCAATGCCAGCCCAGTCAAACCCGAATGAACAATACGGCGCGCCATGCCCATTGCGTTTAAGCCTGCGGCACGGCGGTGCCAGCGTTGTCGCCCACACCATCTTTACGCGCCTTGGCCGATGCCAGCGTATCGCGAAGATCGTTTTCCATCTTCTTGAGGTCTTCCTCGGCGGCGGCGCGTTTCGCCTTGCCTTCGTCGGCGATCTGCAGGCTTTCCTCGATGGTGCCGATCAGGTCGGCGTTGGCCTTCTTGACCGCCTCGATGTCGAAGACACCGCGTTCCATTTCCTCGCGGATCATCTTGTTGCTTTCGCGCAGGTTCTCCGCGTTAGAGGTCAGCAATTCATTGGTCAGGTCATTGGCGTCCCGCACGGCGGCGGCCGCTTCGGCGCTGCGCTGAATGGTGACGGCTTGGGCCAGTTGGGTTTCCCAAAGCGGCACCGTGTTGACCAGCGTGGAGTTGATCTTGGTCACCAGCGACTTGTCGTTTTCCTGAACCAGACGGATCGACGGTAGCGATTGCATGGTCACCTGACGGGTCAGCTTGAGGTCATGCACCCGGCGTTCCAGATCGTCACGCGCGGCGCGCAGATCACGCAATTCCTGCGCCTTGATCACCTGATCGTTTTCCGGCGCGGCCTGCACCTCGTCTTCCTTGGCCGGGATGACCTTCTCATCCAGCTCTTTCAGCTTTTCTTCACCCGCCGAGATATAAAGCGCCAGTTCGTCATAGAATTGCAGCGTCTTTTCATACAGCATATCCAGCGATTTGATGTCCTTGAGCAGCGTATGCTCGTGGTGCAGCAACTCGTCGGTGATCTTGTCGATCTGGCCCTGCACGGTCTCGAACCGGGCGGTGAACTTGGCAAAGGGCGCGGCCTTGCCCAGAAGTTTCTCCCACCACGACCGCTCGCGCCGCACATCCAGTTCCGACACCGAAAAGCCGCGAATGGTTGTCACGATCCCGCGCAAGGAATCGCCCGCCGGGCCGACATCCTTGTTGCGCACGCCCTGCAACATGCCTTGCGAGATTTCCTGCAACTCCGCCTGCGCGGCCGAGCCGAAGGAGACGATGGAATTCGTATCACCCATGTCGACCTCGTCCATCCGCTTACGGATTTCGGCCCCCACGGGCGCATCGGCCTTTTCAAGCGGGACAATCGCGTTTGCATCCGCCGGTTCGGGCAGGATCGTGCGGCTGACTTCCTCGACTTCGGCCAGCGCGGCCTCGGCTTTCTGGCGGATATTGTCTGACATGGTGGTCCTCTTACTCGTTGTTGCTATCCGGGCGGATGCCCTCGCGCTGCAACCGGTCCCGCAGCACGTCAATTTCAATCGTCAAATCACTGCGGTCATCCAGCAGCAGCTTCTCGGTCCGGGCGGCGAAATTGCCCTCCAGATCATCCAGAAGCGTCAGGTAATCCTGCCGCGCCCCGCTATCGCGGTTGCGGCTGTAGATATCGGCGAATTTCACCGTCGCGTCCTTGGCACCCAGCAAATAAACCGACATGTATTTGCGCGCCGCCGTCAGGTCGCGGGGGTCTTCCTCGACGGTACGAAACAGGTCGCGCGCGGTGGATTTGAACCGCTCGACCCGGCCCTCAAGCTGCCGGTCGCCGGCGCGCTTGATCGCATCGGACATCGCGACAAGGTGCTTTTCCGCCTCGTCCACGGCGCGGGCCACGCGGTCGGTCTGAAACAGGTCCACACCCTCGGCGCCCTTGTCCTTCAAAGGGTCCAACCCGAAGGCAAAGGAATGAATGACCGCGCCAAGAACGGCGAAAATCACCGCCTCCACCGCGCCGAACCCGGCAAAGCCCGCAATCCCCAGCCCCAAACCTGTGGCTAAAGACCCCACGATCTTGCGTGGCAAGGCGGGGCGGCGGGCCACTTTGCGGGCCTCATAGGCCTCTTGCGCCAATATCCCCTCGCGGGTCAGCCATGCCGCCAGCATCAGCAGGCCAAGCGCCGCCAGATACATCGCCATGCCCACAGGCTCCGAGGCGAAGGCTTTTAAAATCAGTGGCAGAGGCGCCAAAAACAGCAGGTTCACCCGGCCCCCGGCCTTGGTGCGGCGCGCGCCCTGATAGCTGCCACGATCCACGGGCGATTGCCCGCCTTGCGCGCCATCGGGGCTGTATTTTCCGCCATAACGTTGGGCCATGTCACGCCCCTCCCGCGATCGACACGTAAAGCATCAATGCAACAAGCAGGAAAAACGCCAATTTTTGTAACCCGGTATCGGACATACACCCCCCACGGCCCAGCGGTTCACAAAGAACTTAGGCTATGCTGCGCTTGCATGCTAGGGGGAAGATTCGCGTGAGTGGCGCACCGCCCGATTGTCTTCAGGCGGTGCGCGATACGGTGTCTCAGTGCCGCGCGGCGGTCCGGCGCTCGGCATTGAGTTTGCGGGTGTAGCCCGATTGGATCACTTCCACGACCACAAGAACCACGACCGAGAAATAGAAGGTGGTTTTCGACATCGGCACCACTTCATAGCCAAAGAACTTCAGCGCCAGCGCGTCGTCATGCATGGCATGCGCCGCCGCTTGGCCCGCTTCGCCCAAAAGCACGACCCCCACGATCAACAGGATGAAAAGGCCCAGAACCTCGTACATCCGGTTTTTCTCAAGAAAAGCCGTCACATCATCCGCCAGAACCAGCATCGCCAGACCCGACAGGATGATCGCGAAGGCGAGGATCGGGAAAACATCGGTAATCGCCAAGGCCGACAGTACCGAATCGAATGAGAAAATCAGGTTCATCGTCACGATCAACATGATGACTTGCGCCGCCGATTTGCCGGATCTGCCGCTCACATCGGTATCCAGTTTCTCGATTGTCAGCATATGCCCGATTTCTTTGACTGCGGTGTAGATGATGAAAATCCCGCCAAGGATGAAGACACAGGTGGCGAAATTCACGCCGCCTTCCAGAATACCGGTCCAGTTGAAGACATAAAACGGCTCGGCCATGGCATCGATCAACTGGATCATTGCGAAAAGCAGGATCACCCGAAGGGCCACAGCGATGATGATGCCCCAATAGCGTACCGCCTTTTGGTGGGCCACCGGCGCACGCTGCGACTCGATGGAGATATAAAGCAGGTTGTCGAAGCCCAGCACCGCCTGCAAAAAGCATAGCATAAGCAGGTTGCCAAGGTTCTCGATCGTCAACAGTTCGGCCATGTCTGAAAGCCCCTCATTCGTTACACGTTGCGCGACGCCTTAGCCCAGGCTTGTCGCAAAAACAAAATGAAACGCGTGTCTTTAGCCTATGACGCGGTGTCGGTCGTGGTATTCAAGGCACATGACGACACGAAGTTTCGTGCCCCGCGGGGCGGCCAGTTTTCGGGTGGACTACGACGGCCCGCCACGGGACGTGCATTTTCTCTTGCTGCCCAAGCTCACGCTTTTGGCCTTCACCTCGGCGCTTGAGCCGCTGCGCGTGGCCAATCAGATTGCAGGACGGGAGCTGTATCGCTGGTTCCTGATGAGCGAGGACGGCGGGCCGGTTTCCTGTTCCTGCGGGGTGACGATCACACCCGACAGCGGCTTGCATGATGTCCCGCGCGAGGCCTTGGCATTCGTTTGCGCCGGGATCGAACCGACCGAAACCGTCAGCCCCCGCGCCACCCGCTGGATCAGCCGCCAACGTGCTTTTGGCTGTACCGTGGGCGGGATATGCACCGGGGCCTTCGCCTTGGCGCGTGCGGGGGTGTTGGAAGGACGCCGCTTTACCCTGCACTGGGAAAACCAGCCCGCCTTCATCGAACGCTTCATCGGGCTGGAACCCACAGGCGCGCTTTATGAAATCGACAGGGAGCTGATTACCTGCGGCGGGGGCAGTGCGGCCACCGACATGATGCTGCATCTTATCGAACGCGACCACGGGGCCGATCTGGCCAGTGTCGTCGCCGATATGTGCCTGCATTTTCGCGCCTCGAGCCATGAGGCCCCGCAACGCTCGGGCTTTTCCCATGCGTTGAATAGCCGAAACCCCCATCTCATTGCCGCCATGCGGGCGATGAACGAGACCATCGAGGCGCCTTTGGAGATTGCCGATCTGGCCGAGCAGGTGGGCATTTCCCGGCGGCAATTGGAGCGTCTTTTCACCGGGCACGTCGGCACCACCCCGGCGCAGTTCTATATGGATCTGCGCATCGCCCGCGCCCATGCGCTTTTGAATGAAACCGATCTCAGCGTGGCCGAGATCGCGGCGGCCACCGGCTTCAACAGTGCCTCGCAGATGGGTGCGCGCTTTCGCAAGCGCTACGGCATGTCGCCGCGCGCCTATCGCAAAAGCTGGCAGGTGGCGGGGTAAGGGCCGGTCCACGTCGGTCAAAACCACCGACGCAAGACCGACAGAATACCGACGTTTTACCGACAGCTATTTTTGCCGTGGTTTGCCCGGTTTCCGACGGGTGCGTTTGGGGGTGGGTTTGCCGGGTTTCTTGTCCTCGTCGCCCTGCATTCCAAGCTGATCCTTCAGCACCCGAGGGCGTATCTCCTGCACCTCTCCGGGCTTCAACTGGCCCAATTGGAAAGGCCCATACGAGACGCGGATCAAACGGTTCACCGACAGCCCCACAGCCTCCATAGCGCGACGAATTTCGCGGTTTTTGCCCTCGCGCAGCCCCACCGTGACCCATGCGTTGGCACCCTGTTGGCGGTCCAGGGAAACCGTCATGGGTTGGAATTTTTCGCCATCAATTTCAACACCTTGGCGCAATGGGTCCAGCGTTTTATCGGTGGGCCGGCCCTTCACCCGCACCCGGTATTTGCGCAGCCAACCGGTCGAGGGCAGCTCCAGCTTGCGCTTGATGCCCCCGTCGTTCGTGAGCAAAAGCAACCCTTCGGAATTGAGGTCGAGCCGCCCCACGCTCATCACCCTTGGCAGGTCCTCGGGCAACTCGTCATAAATCGTTGTCCGCCCCTGATCGTCGCGGGTGGTGGTCACAAGGCCGGTGGGCTTGTGATACAGCCAAAGCCGCGGTGGCTCGGGTGCGGTAAGGTCCCGCCCATCCACCGTCACCTTGTCCTTGGGCGTTATATTCAAGGCCGCCCGCTCGATTACCTTGCCGTTAACCGTTACGCGGCCAGACTCGATCATGCGTTCGGCCTCGCGTCTGCTGGCAACGCCGGCCCGCGCGATGACCTTGGCGATCCGCTCGCCCTTATGTTGGGTGTCTGTCATGCGCCCCGATTAGCGCAAAGCCCGGGCTTGCGAAAGCACGGATCGCGCGGCAATAGGGAGTATGCGTTTCACCAGCCACATGCAATTGGCCCTTTCCGAGGCCCGCGCCGCCGCAGACCGCGGCGAGGTGCCTGTGGGCGCCGTACTTGTCGACCCGCAGGGGATGGTGGTGGCGCAGGCGGGCAACCGAACCCGCGAATTGCACGACCCCACGGCGCATGCGGAAATCCTCGCAATCCGCGAGGCCTGCGCCAATGCGGGCAGCGAACGCCTGCCGGGTCACGCGCTTTACGTGACGCTAGAGCCTTGCGCTATGTGCGCCACGGCCATCTCGGCGGCCCGTATCGCGCGCGTTTATTATGGCGCGGCTGATCCGAAGTCCGGCGGAGTGGCCCATGGCGCCCGGGTCTTCTCACACCCGCAATGCCACCACGCGCCCGACGTCTATGACGGTATCGGCGCGGTTGAGGCCGAAACCCTATTGACCGAGTTTTTTAGAATCAAACGCGACTAAGCCTTTCTTTTTGCTATAAATATCCTGGGGGAGGGGCCAAAGGTCCCGGGGGCAAAGCCCCCAATTCACAACTCGATGGGCACCAAAACCTCCGGTTCGATCACATCCACTCCGGGCAGGGCCTCGGCTAATTCTTTGGCGGATTGTTCAAGGATCGGGAAGGTCATGTAATGGCAGGGGATCACAGTGTTGAAGTCAAAGAATTCCTTGGCTGCATAAGCCGCGCGGCGCATATCCATCGTGAAATGCCCGCCCGCGCACAGAATGCCGATATCCGGTTTGTGCAGGTCATTGAAAATCTTCATATCCGCCATGACATCGGTGTCGCCCGAGACATAAATGGTCAGGCCCTCGCCCTTGATCATGTAACCGCATTCGGTACCCGGCACATTGGGCCCTGTTTCGCCGCCAAAGCTCGAAGAATGAACGGCGTGTACCATGGTGACCTTGACCCCGCCAAGGTCCACGGTGCCGCCCTTGTTGAAACCGACAACCTCGATCTCTTCCGCCTTTTCCCAGTACGACATCAAATCGAACTGCCCGACCACCGGGATGTTCTGCGCCTTTGCGAGGCCCAGAACATCGGAAACGTGATCGAAATGCGCATGAGTCAAAAGAATATGCGTGGCGCCGTCGGTGGCCTCATCGTGCTTGTCCTCGGGCATTATCGGGTTGCCCGTGAGCCACGGATCAACAAGCAGGCATTGACCGCCGATTTCTACCCGGAACGAGGCGTGGCCTAACCAAGTGATTTTCATCTTGTCCTCCTCAGTGTTGTTTTGCCAAGCCTAACACGGCTTTGACACGCGAAAAGGGGCTTGTGCCGTGGAATTGCCTGCTTGGGGTGCTTGCGGGTCATCGCCTGCGGCGCTAAACGCATGACAACCGAAAAACGGGAGATCAGGCAATGTCGATCGACAAGGAAACCGCCGCCAAAGTGGCCAAGCTGGCCCGCATCCGCGTGGAAGATGACGCGCTGCCCGCTCTGGCGGAGGAATTCAACACTATCCTCGGCTTCATCGAACAGTTG
>DATFKJ010000236.1:0-7095 GCA_035268705.1 Roseovarius sp.
ACCATGAGCCACAAAAGCGGGAAGGCGCCGCGTTCGGGTGTCAGCAGCGCGCCGGCCAGCGCCGAAAGCGCCGCGCCCAGCCCGATCATCAGCGCACCGGACAGCCCGCTGGCCGTGCCTGCCAGATGCGGGCGCACCGAAAGCGCGCCTGCGGTGGCGTTGGGAATGAGCATCCCGTTCCCCAACCCCATCAGGGTCATCAGGCCAAAGAAGGTCAGCGGGCTGCCGAGACCTGCGTAAAACAGCAGAAGGTTCAGGCCGATCCCGCCTGCGTTGAACAAGGTTCCCCAAAGCACCATGCGGTTGACGCCGATGCGGACCGAGAAGCGCCCCGAGATGAAATTGCCCGCGAAATAGCCAATCGCGGGCGCGCCGAAATAAAGGCCCAGCGTGGCCGGGTCGAGGCCGAAGACGCGATCCCCGACGAAGGGCGCGCCGCCCAGATAGGCAAAGAAGGCCCCCGAGGCCAGCGCGGCGGCCATGGAGTAGCCCCAAAAGCGCGGGGAGGTCAGAAGCTCGGGATATTCGCGGAATTGCTGCGACAGGCTGCGGCCTGAAAGCGGGGCGGTTTCGCCCAAATCGCGCCATGTGAGCCAGAAGACGCCCACGCCAAGGATGAAGAGCGCCCAGAAGTTGGCCTTCCAGCCAAAGATCTGATCCAGCACCCCGCCGATGGCCGGGCCAATCATCGGCACCACGGCCATGCCCATGGTGACATAGCCGATCATGCTGGCGGCTTCGCGTTCGGGCACCATGTCGCGTACCACCGCGCGACTGAGAACCATGGCCACGACGACGGTTGCCTGGATCATGCGGAATGTCAGGAATATCAGGATGTTGGGGGCGAAAATGCATCCAAGCGTGGCGATGATGAAAATGCCCAGACCGCCAAGGATCACGGGCCTGCGGCCCAGCCGGTCCGAGATCGGCCCCATGACGACTTGCAGGCTTGCGTTGACCGCGAGGTAAAGCGCGACCGAGAGTTGGACAAGCCGATATTCGGTGTCGAAATAGGCGGTCATGCCCGGGAGCGAGGGCAGGAAGATGTTCATCGCCAAGGCCGAGATTCCGGCCAGCAGAATAAGCGTCAGGATATGCGGCGGGGTGCTGCGATCCAGAAGTCGTATGGTGGGGCGGTCATTCATAATCCAGCGTTAGGACCAGCCACTCGCTTTGTCCATGCACAGTACACTGTGACGCGCTGCACAGAGCGACGGGATTTGCAGTTATTCAAATATGCAGATAAGGATTTGCCGTTCTTTGCAAATTTGCCGGAATCTTCTTTGTGTCAAGGCATGTTTTGCCTATGGTCGCGTCAAAATCGCAAGGGGACCGTCATGAAAGATATTCTTCAAGAACTTGAAGGACGCCGCACCGAGGCCCGTCTGGGCGGCGGCGAGCGCCGCATCGACGCGCAGCATTCCAAGGGCAAGCTGACTGCGCGGGAGCGCATCGACCTGTTGCTGGACGAGGGGAGCTTTGAAGAGTTCGACATGTTCGTCGCGCACCGCTGCACCGACTTCGGGATGGAAGAAAATCGGCCCTATGGCGACGGTGTCGTGACGGGATGGGGCACCATCAATGGCCGTCAGGTCTATGTCTTCAGTCAGGATTTCACGGTTCTGGGGGGCTCGGTCTCGGCCACGCATGCGATGAAGATTTGCAAGATCATGGATATGGCGATGCAAAACGGCGCGCCTGTGATCGGGATCAACGATTCGGGTGGTGCGCGGATTCAGGAAGGTGTCGACAGCCTTGCGGGCTATGGCGAGGTCTTCCAGCGCAACATCGAAGCCTCGGGCGTGGTGCCGCAGATCAGCGTGATCACCGGGCCATGTGCCGGGGGCGCGGTGTATTCCCCGGCGATGACCGATTTCATCTTCATGGTGCGGGACAGTTCCTACATGTTCGTGACCGGCCCCGACGTGGTCAAGACCGTGACCAACGAACAGGTCACGGCGGAGGAGCTTGGCGGGGCTTCGACCCATACCAAGAAAAGTTCGGTTGCGGATGGGGCCTTTGAGAATGACGTCGAGGCCATGGCCGAAGTGCGCCGCCTTGTCGATTTCCTGCCGCTGAACAACCAAGAGTCGGTGCCGGTACGGCCCTTCTTCGACGATCCGGACCGTGCCGAGCCAAGCCTTGATACCATCGTGCCGGCGAACCCAAACATGCCCTATGACATGAAGGAGTTGATCACCAAGGTCGGTGACGAGGGTGACTTTTACGAAATCCAGGAAGATTTCGCCAAGAACATCATCACCGGGTTCATTCGTCTTGAAGGTCGGACCGTGGGTGTTGTGGCCAACCAGCCGATGGTTCTGGCGGGGTGTCTGGATATCGACAGCAGCCGCAAGGCCGCGCGGTTCGTCCGGTTCTGTGATTGCTTTGACATTCCGATTCTCACCTTCGTCGACGTTCCGGGCTTTTTGCCGGGGACAGGGCAGGAGCATGACGGTGTGATCAAGCACGGGGCCAAGCTGCTGTTTGCCTATGGCGAGGCGACGGTGCCGAAGGTGACCGTGATTACCCGTAAAGCCTATGGTGGGGCCTATGTGGTGATGTCGTCCAAGCACCTGCGGGGCGATATCAACTATGCCTGGCCGACCTCGGAAGTGGCCGTGATGGGGGCCAAGGGTGCCACTGAGATTATCCATCGCGCCGACCTGAACGATCCTGAGAAGCTGGCCAAGCACACGGCCGACTATGAAGATCGTTTCGCCAATCCCTTCGTGGCCGCAGAGCGCGGGTTCATCGACGAGGTGATCCAGCCGCGCAGCACCCGCAAGCGGGTGAGCCGGGCCTTCGCCGCCCTGCGCAACAAGACGCGCAAGATGCCATGGAAGAAGCACGACAACATTCCGTTGTAAGGGGTGTTTGGTGCTGTCGGTCAAGCCCTATTTCGCCGCCTTGGCCCTCTGGGCCAGTGTCGCGGCGGCCCAGCAGGATGAGGCGAAGGAGGAGCGCCTTATCCTGCCCTCGGGGCTTGAGGCATATTGGCACGAAACGCTGTGGAACGAGCGCAGCACCGGACTTGCCTATCGTTTTCGCTTTGTCGCGCCCGATTTGACCGGGCAAGAGGACTTTGAAACCAAGATGACCGACCTGGAGTATCTTTGTAACAGCTACGCGGTGCCACGGTTGGCCAATATCGGCCCGCAGCCCAACCAGATTGTCATCTCGATCGCCAACCGAGAATCGGAATTTGGCGTGATTGATCCGGACGTTATCCAGATTTTCGAGGCATATAGTCTCGATCAGGGTGGCTGTATCTGGGAGATGTTTTGATGCGGCCACAACATCTTGCGGAAATAATGGCATGCCCCTCTATGGTTGAGGCTTTAGGGCCACATACGCGGTCGTTTGCTGGCTTTGCGTATGCAATTGACGGCGAGTCGGATATGGTTAAAGCTGGTTGCACCCAAGTAACCCATACCTCGAAAGTGGGGCAGGTGGGGCGTTTTTCGCTGTGTCTGCCCATGTTTACAGACAGGAGACAAATATGTCGAACAGCATCAAGAGCCTTCTGGCCATCGGTCTGGTTGCCTTCACGGCGGCCTGTGCCCAACAATCGGCCGAAGAAGAATTCGTCGTTGTGGAGCCGGAGCCCATCTCGACCGAGCCGACCTACACCGGCAAGTACAAGTAATCCTTCCGAGGATTATGCAGGGCGGGCCATTGCGCCCGTCCTGATTACCGCACAACGCCCTTGTTTTCCGGAGGGCGTGTCATGCTGAAGCATCGCGGGTTCCCGGGGCGTCTTCCCGGGTCGGATTACCAATTCACAATTCGCCGCGCCAATCCCAAAGGCGTTACCCCGATCACGCGTCGGGAACGGTACCGCGACCGTAAGGCCGCTGACCGCCGCGCTGATGCGGGCTTCGTACAGGCCATTTGGCAGCACTTCGGCGAGGAGCCCTTCGAGCGGGGCAATCTGGATGCGGGACGCCTGAGTTGGCTGTTCGAGCGCGAGATCAAGCCCGCCGAAGACCCGTTTGATCCGGCAAGTTACGAGGCCTTGTTGATTCTTGACGTGCCGGTGGCGCGTGCGTCGTTCCCCGAGGCGTTCGAAGCCGACGACGAGGAGTGGGACTGATGCGTGTCACCGCAACTCATGCCATAAGCGGCACCTTTTTGCCCAAGGCCTGTGTTTTTGCGCAAGATACAGCCGAAGATGGTGTTGTTTCGCAGCGCGGCTTGGCGAATTCCCCCGGCATCGACAATGTTGAAACCGTAGTGGTGGCCCCCCCCCAACGGGCCAAGGCGCAAAGTCTGATCCGTTACCCTTCCCCTTGCAGGCGGTCCTGTGCCTTTAGGCACGGGCCGCCTCTTTTTCGTGCAATTTCAAAGTCATACTCGCTTAGGCGAAGGCCCGCGCATGGGGCCGCATCGCGCATCTGTACCTTTGCAACTTGTGCGCCGCTGCGGTTGGATGGGACGAGACCATCGTTTCATTCACCGAAAGGCACTGAACAATGCGAGCATATGTTTTCAAAGGGTTGGCGCTCTGCTGTGGCTTGGGCCTTGCAGCCTGCGGCGAAACTGTTCCCGAACAGGCGATTTTCGGCGCGGGGGCGGGGGTCGGCACCGCTGCGGTGTTGGACGGCAGCCTTGCCGCAGGCGCGGTCGTCGGGGCTGCGGGCAGCATCGCGTACTGCCAAGCCTACCCGGATCGTTGTAACTGAATTCGCTTCGCGCCGTAGCCCGGCGCGCAAGTCTAGCCATCGGACCATCGGCGCTGTCTGCGCCGGTGGTCCTTTTTGTGTCATGCCCATGCGCCCATGCGCGGGGCCAAGAACCGAAAGAAGGGACCAGCCATGTTCAAGAAGATCCTGATCGCCAACCGAGGTGAGATTGCCTGCCGGGTGATCAAGACCGCCAAAAAGATGGGCATTCAGACGGTGGCCATCTATTCGGACGCGGATGCGCAGGCGTTGCATGTGCAGATGGCCGATGAAGCGGTGCATATCGGACCGCCGCCGGCCAATGAATCCTATATCGTGATCGACAAGGTCATGGACGCGATCCGCAAAACCGGTGCTGAAGCGGTACATCCCGGTTATGGGTTCCTGTCTGAGAACCCCAAGTTCGCCGAGGCGCTTGAGGCCGAGGGCGTGGCCTTTATCGGGCCGCCCAAGGGCGCGATTGAAAGCATGGGCGACAAGATCACCTCGAAGAAGATTGCGCAGGATGCCGATGTCTCGACCGTGCCGGGGGTCATGGGGCTGATTGACGACGCCGAGGATGCGGTGAAGATCAGCAAAGAGATCGGCTATCCGGTGATGATCAAGGCCTCTGCCGGTGGTGGTGGCAAGGGCATGCGGATTGCCTGGAACGATGACGAGGCGCGCGAGGGGTTTCAATCGTCCAAGAACGAAGCGGCAAGCTCTTTCGGGGATGATCGGATCTTTATCGAGAAATTCGTCACCCAACCGCGTCACATCGAGATTCAGGTGCTGGCCGACCAGCACGGCAATTGTGTCTATCTGGGCGAGCGGGAATGTTCGATCCAGCGGCGCAACCAGAAGGTTGTGGAAGAGGCCCCCAGCCCCTTCCTTGACGAGGCGACCCGCAAGGCCATGGGCGAGCAAAGCTGTGCCTTGGCCAAGGCTGTTGGCTATGCCAGCGCCGGGACGGTCGAGTTCATTGTCGATGGTGAGAAGAACTTTTACTTCCTTGAGATGAACACCCGGTTGCAGGTGGAGCACCCGGTGACCGAGCTGATTACCGGCGTCGATCTAGTGGAGCAGATGATCCGCGTGGCGGCAGGCGAGAAACTGTCGATGACGCAAGACGATATCACCCTGACGGGCTGGGCCATCGAAAACCGGCTTTATGCGGAAGACCCGTATCGTGGGTTCCTGCCGTCGATTGGCCGTCTGACCCGTTATCGCCCGCCGCAGGAAGTGGCCGCAGGGCCGATGCAGGTGAATGACACATGGCATGGCGAGGCGCCTGTCGGTGAGACAGCGGTGCGTAACGACACCGGCGTTTACGAGGGCGGTGAGATTTCGATGTATTACGATCCGATGATCGCCAAGCTGTGTACATGGGGGCCGGATCGGGCGCAGGCGATCGAGGCGATGCGCGTGGCCCTGGACAGCTTCGAGGTGGAAGGCATCGGGCATAACCTGCCGTTCGTCGCTGCCGTGATGGACCATGAGATTTTCATCAAGGGCGAAATGACCACCGCCTTTATCGAGGAGCAATATCCCGAAGGTTTCGAGGGTGTAACGCTTGGAAATGATATCCTGCGCCGGGTCGCGGCGAGCTGTGCCGCGATGCACCGGGTGGCCGAGATTCGCCGCACCCGTGTCTCGGGCCGGATGGACAACCACGAGCGCCGGGTTGGCGCGGATTGGGTTGTCAGCCTGCAAGGTGAGCAATTTGCGGTTTCGATCGCGGCCGATAAGGAAGGCGCGAGCGTGACCTTCGAGGACGGTCATAGCGTCCGGGTCACGAGCGGTTGGACCCCGGGCGACCAATTGGCCGAGCTTTCGGTGGATGGGTCGCCCTTGATCCTGAAGGTGGGCAAGGTATCGGGCGGGTTCCACATCCGGACCCGTGGCGCGGACCTCAAGGTGCATGTCCGTAGCCCGCGTCAGGCGGAATTGGCCGCGTTAATGCCCGAGAAACTGCCGCCTGATACATCCAAGATGCTGCTTTGCCCGATGCCGGGCCTGATTGTCACGGTAAACGTGGCGGAAGGCGACGAGGTGCAGGAAGGTCAAGCGCTTTGCACCGTGGAGGCGATGAAAATGGAAAACATCCTTCGGGCTGAGAAGCAGGGCGTTGTATCGAAGATCAACGCCGGGCCGGGTGACAGCCTTGCGGTGGATGACGTGATCATGGAGTTCGAATAACGCCATGGGTGCGGCCGGCGGTCATATCCCGGGCAGGGGGCTTTTGTCGGTGCTGGCAGTGGCCTTTCTGGGTGTGGTCGCAGGGTGTGGCCCCGAGGACGAGGCCGCCATGCGGGATCGTCTGGGGCAGTATTTTTCGCTTCGCGAGACTGTTGCTTATGAGGCGCGACGGGTCTGTTTGGCCGGGGTGTTTCATGTGGCCGACGACCGGATCAAGGCGGCGATGCCCGTG
>DATFKJ010000237.1:0-17349 GCA_035268705.1 Roseovarius sp.
ATCCCCACCGACACCTGAAACAGCGATAGCCGCAAAAGCTGCGACATTGGCAGGCCCTCGCTTGCCGCATCGGCAAAGGGCAAGACTCGCGTGGTCAAGGCCATCAGGGAGGACGGGCGACGTATCATATCGAAAGCTCCATCGCCTGCGAAATGTAAAAGCCCGATGTCACGCGGTTGAGCGCGCTCAGACGTCCGGGTGCCTCGGCCCGCTGCAAGGCCTTTTGCAAGGCGGCGGGGGCGTGCGGGATCATCGTGGGTGAGCGATCTGAGCGGGGGAACAATTGCCCCGCGCGCCACATCGTCATCAAAAGCAATGTGCGTGGGGCAACGGTAAAGACGATATTGCCCTGCGTCCGGCGGGCCAGGGTAACCAGTGCGCGGGCAATGTCATGGCGGTCGTAGTAAATCAGGCTGTCCATGGCGAGGACGTGATCGAACTGTCCCAAGGCGTCGGACAGCATATCGCCCGACAGAAACTGCACCTGGCCCGAAAGCGCTTCAGGCAAACGGGCCGCCGCGATCTCAACCAGCGACGGCGAGATATCCACTGCCACCACATCAGCCCCACGGGCGGCCAATTCTGCACTCATTTGCCCCGCGCCGCAGCCTGCATCCAAGATGCGCGCGCCGCGCAGGTCTGCGGGCAGGCGCGATAGCATCTGCGCGCGCATCTCATCGCGGCCCCGCCGCACGGTTTCGCGAATACGCGAGACTGGCGCATCGCTGGTCAGCCGCTCCCACGTGCGGGTGGCGGTCTTGTCGAAATAGGTCTCCACCCGGTCGCGCGTTTGCGACCAGCCGCAGACACCGCTGGCGGCGGCGTCACTGTCCCGGGTCAACGCCGGAACGGGCATATCGGTGGGCCGTCCGTCAGGCATCAATCAAACCCCAGCAGTTCAAAGATATCGCGGTCTTCCATCGGCGCAGGCGCCAAAGGTTCGGTCCCGTTCCAAAGGGTTTCGGCCATGCGTACGTATTCCTTGCGCGCCATGAGGATGTCGTCCTCGTCCGGCATCTCGAAGAGGGTCTTTTTCTTGAGGCGTGACCGGCGGATGGCGTCGAAATCGGGCATATGCGCGATGCAGTTGAACCCGACCTTGGCGCAATAACGGTCTACCTCGTCCGTGTCCTGCGAGCGGTTCGCGACGCAGCCCGCCAGCCGCACCTTGTAGTTGTTCGACTTGGCCTGCACCGCGGCAATGATCCGGTTCATCGCATAAATGCTGTCGAAATCATTGGCGGTGACGATCATCGCGCGGTCGGCGTGTTGCAAGGGCGCGGCAAACCCGCCGCAGACCACATCGCCCAGCACGTCGAAAATCACGACGTCGGTGTCTTCCAGCATGTGGTGCTGCTTGAGCAGTTTAACAGTCTGCCCCACGACGTAGCCGCCGCAGCCCGTCCCGGCCGGGGGGCCGCCGGCTTCGACGCACTTCACGCCGCCCCAGCCGTCGGTGACGAAATCCTCGGGGCGCAGTTCCTCGGCGTGGAAATCCACCTCCTTGAGGATGTCGATGACTGTGGGCTGCAACTGCCCGGTGAGGGTAAAGGTGCTGTCATGCTTGGGGTCACAGCCGATCTGCAGCACGCGCTTGCCCATCTGGGCAAAGGCCGCTGACAGGTTCGAGGAGGTTGTCGATTTGCCGATCCCGCCCTTGCCATAAACGGAAAAGACCTTGGCGCCTTCGATTTTCATCGACGGGTCCTGATGCACCTGCACCGATCCTTCGCCGTCCTGCCCCTTGAGAACCGGCGGACTCTGCACGGATTTGCGGGCTTCGAGGCCGGCGGCCTCGCGCATGTTGGCCCGGGCTGAGGGGGGCTGCTTGGTATCCAGTGGACTCATGATATCGTCCTCCATTTATGGGGGATGGGCCCGTCGCCCGGGCGCGGCTTTGTGCTGCATTGGTATGGGGGACGCTGTGGTGTCATTCGGCGGCCACCCCTTCAAGTCGGTCTTCAAGCGCGTCCGCTGCGTCACGCAGGGCGGCCAGCGTATCATCGTCAGGGCTCCAATAGGCCCGGTCATGTGCCTCCAGCAGCCGGTTGGCCATGCGGGAGGAGGCGACCGGGTTCAGGTCGCTCAACCGCTGACGCATGCTGTCGTCCAGAACAAAGGTTTCCGAAAGACGCTGATAGACCCAAGGGTCAACCTGACCCGTCGTAGCCGACCAGCCCAGCGTATTGGTCAAATGGCTTTCGATCTGCCGCACACCCTCGGCCCCGTGCTTGAGCAGGGCCTCGTGGAATTTCGGGTTGAGCGAGCGGGCCCGCGTTTCAAGCGCGACCTGATCGGCGAGCGTGCGCATCTTGCCCGCCCCACAGGTGGTGTCCGATATATAGACAGCCGCCTCTTGCCCATCGCGGGCGCGTTTCACCGCTCGGGAAATCCCGCCCAGCGTATCGAAATAGTGGTCCACGGTGGTGACCCCCAGTTCGACCGATTCAAGGTTTTGATAGGCGATATCAACATCGCGCAGCGCCTCTTGTAGGAGGGCGGTATGCTGTGTCGGCTTGCCGTTGACACCATAGGCAAAGCTTTTGCGCGCCTCGTAGGCATCGGCCAATTCATCCTCGTCACCAAAGGCCGAACTATCGACCAGTTGGTTGACGTTCGATCCATAGGCTCCTTCGGCATTGGAAAAGACCCGCAACGCGGCGGTTTCAAGGTCACAGCCGATCTTCTCGGCGTAGGCCAGCGCGTGGGCGCGGATGAAATTCCGCTCTGGGGGCTCATCCGCCGTCGCCGCCTTCAGGGCCGCCTCGGCCAGCAGCTTGGTCTGTAGCGGCAGCAGGTCGCGGAAAATGCCCGATAGCGTCATGATCACGTCAATCCGCGGGCGGCCTAATTGCTCCAGCGGGACAAGGTCCGCCCCGCAAAGCCGCCCGAAGCCGTCAAAGCGCGGAGCTGCCCCGATCAGGGATAGGGCCTGCGCTAGTGGCGCACCATCGGACTTGATGTTGTCGGACCCCCAAAGCACCAGCGCCACACTACGGGGCAGGGTTTTGTGCGTTGCCAACAATAGCTGCGCCTGCTTTGCCCCCTCGCGGCAGGCAAAGGCGGTGGGCATGCGGAATGGGTCAAAGGCATGGATGTTGCGCCCGGTCGGCAGAATTTCGGGTGAACGTATCAGATCGCCACCGGGGACAGGCGGGGTATAGCGCCCCTCAAGCGCATGAAGCAGCGCCGGAATTTCGCTGTCGGTTTGTAGATGCGCATCGACGCGCGCCCGGGCCTCGGCATCCGTCTCGCCCATCAGGTCAAGATACTCGGCACGTGCCCCGGCCTCCATCGCTCGGCCCATAACGTGCAGGCCCTCAGGGATCAGCGCCTCTTCGGTTTCCAGCAGGCGCAGCCAGAGCGCCTCTGGCGCATCGCCGCCCAGATCGACGGCCTCCGCCTGTTCTTGTATCAGGGTTTCGATCTCATGGCGCTCGGGGGCCTCTGGCACCATCCCGCGCCAGCGCGTCAGGCTGTCTTTCAACTCGGCCAACGCTTTGTACAGGCCGGATGTGGCCAATGGCGGTGTCAGATGGCTGATCGTCACCGCGCCCGAACGTCGTTTGGCCAGCGTCGCCTCGGACGGGTTGTTGGAGGCATAAAGATAGATATTCGGCATATCGCCGATCAGCCGGTCTGGCCAGCACGCGGCGCCCGGACCGGTCTGCTTGCCTGGCATGAACTCCAAGGCGCCGTGCATACCGAAATGCAACAGCACATCGGCTTGGAAAGAGTGCCGCAGCCACAGGTAGAATTGTGCAAAGGCGTGCGTGGGGGCAAAACCGCGCTCGAACAGCAGGCGCATGGGATCGCCCTCGTAGCCAAAGGCTGGTTGCAGCCCAACGAAAACCTTGCCGAATTGCGCGCCTAGCACGAAAACGCCGCGCCCGTCGGATTGCACGCGCCCCGGGGCGGCGCCCCACTGAGCCTCGATCTCGTCCAGCCAAGGCGTGTTGCGCACCATCTCATCGGCCCCGACATGGGCAGCCACATTGGCCTCTTGACCGTATTGCTGTGCCGTACCTTCAAGGACGGTGGCGCGCAGGGCCTCGACGCTTTGGGGCGGGGTCAGGTCATAGCCACGCGCCGCCATGGCGTGCAGCGTGTTGTAAAGCGAGGTGAAGACGTCGAGATAGGCCGCCGTGCCCGCCGCCCCGGCATTGGGCGGAAAGCCAAAGAGAACAATGCCAACGCGCCGTTCTGCCACCTTGGCGCGGTGCAATGCGGCCTGCCGGGCAACGCGCGCGGCCAAAACTTGCACCCGTTCGGGGCAGGGGGCCATGGCTTTGACGGTGGATGTGGTTGGACAGGCCCGCGCACAGCCTGTGCACCCTTCGGCCCCATGACGTCCGGCAAAAACTGTGGGTGTCGTGGCCCCGTCAAGCTCGGGCAAGGCGATAAGCATCGTCGTCTCGATCGGGCCAAGGCCCTGGGTTGATTTGGCCCATTGATCCAGCGTTTGAAACTCTAGCGGATGCGCGGCCACGTAGGGCACATCGAGTTCCCGAAGCACCTTGATGGCCGCGTCGTTGTCATTATACGCGGGGCCACCCACAAGGCTGAACCCGGTCAGTGACAAGAGCGCGTCAACCTTCGCCCCCGCCTCATCGCGGAAAAAGCCATCGATGGCGGGGCGACCATCCAGCCCTCCGGCAAAGGCGGGCAGTACCTTGAGGCCCTGTGCCTCAAGCCCGCGAATGACTGCGTCGTAGTGCGCCGTATCCCCCGCTAGCACATAGCTGCGCATCATCAAAAGGCCGACGGTGCCTTTCGGGGCGTCGGGCGTGGGTAGGTCGGCGGGGTCGGTGGTGATCCGGTCCGTCAGATCAGGGTGATAAAGCCCGGTTTCGGGGTATTCCAAGGGGGCAGGGGCCTGCACACCACGCCAATCGTCACGGTTGCAATAGCGCGAGATCAAGAACCGCACCATCGACTCGATATTGTCGTCAGACGCCCCCAGCCAATACTGCATGACCAAGAACCAAGCGCGCAGGTCCTGCGCCTTTCCGGGGATCAGCTTGAGAATGCGTGGTAAGCGACGCAACATGCGCATTTTACGCGCGCCATCATCCGATTTGGCCGGCCCCGCGCCGCCCGATTTATTTGCCCCACGCAGCTTTTTCAAAAGTTTGCGGGTGCCGCTTTCGGGCGCGGCCATGTCCAAGGTGCCCATACGGGTGCATTTCACGATCTTCGTATCCGCGATGATCCCCGCCATGGCGTCGCAGTGATCGCGGCGCGCCTCAAGATCCGGCAGAATGGCGTTGATATGCTCTTCTAGGAACAACAGGTTGGCGATCACGATGTCGGCGCTGGCAATCGCCGCCCGTGCCCGGGTCAAAGCCGCATCACATTCACCCCATTCGGCGGCCGCATGGACGCTGAGTTCCAGCCCCGGAAAATCCTCGGCCATACGCTCGGCCACGCGGGCGCAAGGTCCGGCTGCGTGGCTGTCCAGCGTCAGGATCACCACGCGATAGGGCGCAGGGCCATGGGTTATGGTCACGTCATCGCGCATAGTGGGCCTTGGCCTCGTAAAGGGTGTCGATGCTGATTTCTTCAAGTCCGCGTTCGCTGGCGAAGGCCTCGGTGTTGCGCTTGGCCTTGCCGCGCACGAAAAAGGGGATTTTCTTCAACTCGCGCTCGGCGGCATCCAGCCAGATGACCTCGCCGGTTTTCTCTTGTTCCGAAATATCCTCGGGGGGAGTCCCGGCTTGTCCGGGACGGGGGGCAGACAGCCCCCCCGCATCGCGCGCCACATGCGCGCCGCCGTGGTGGCTGGCACCCGCGTCGTCGTGAAATTCGAAATCCTCGCGGAACATGGTCAACAGATGCTCTTCCAGCCCCATAACCAGCGGATGCACCCAAGTGTCGAAAATCACATTCGCGCCCTCGATGCCCATCTGCGGGCTATAGCGCGCTGGGAAATCCTGTACGTGTACGGGGGACGAGATGACGGCGCAGGGGATGCCCAACCGCTTGCCGATGTGTCGCTCCATTTGGGTGCCAAGGATCAACTCTGGCGCGGCCTCGGCAATCGCCGCTTCCACGTCCAGATGATCATCGGAAATCAGCGCCTCAACGCCATATTCCTTGGCCAAGGCCCGCACCGGGCGGGCCATTTCACGGTTGTAGCAGCCAAGACCCACAACCTCGAAGCCCATCTCGTCACGGGCGATGCGCGCCGCTGTGGTGACATGTGTGCCGTCACCGAAAATGAAAACGCGCTTGCCGGTCAGATAGGTGGAATCGACGCTGGCCGAATACCAAGGCAGGCGCAGGCGGCTGTCGTCCAGCTTGGCCGCAAGCCCGGTAATCTGCGCCACCTCGTTCACGAAATCGCGGGTGGCGCCCACACCGATGGGCACGGTTTTCGTAAAGGGCAGGCCCAAATCTCGCTCCATCCAGCGGCAGGCGGCCTCGCCGGTTTCGGGATACATCAGCACGTTGAAATGGGCCGCGCCCAGCCGACTCAGATCCTCGGGCGTGGCCCCATAAGGGGCGCAGACGTTCACCGCGATACCCATATGGTTCAAAAGCGCGGTGACTTCGGTGATATCGTCGCGGTGTCGAAATCCAAGGGCTGTCGGGCCAATAAGATTGGCGGTCACCTGTTCGGTCCGTTCCATCGGTTGCGCCAAGCGGCGCACCAATTGGAACAGGGTTTCATCCGCACCGAAGTTTTCCTTGCGCTGGTAGCTGGGCAGTTCCAGCGGGATGATGGGGATGGGCATGCCCATGGTCTCGGCCATTCCGCCTGGATCGTCCTGGATCAATTCCGCGGTGCAGGAGGCGCCGACAATCATGGCCTGCGGCTGGAACCGTTCATAGGCTGCTTCGCAAGCGGTCTTGAACAGGTTGGCCGTGTCCGAGCCCAGATCGCGGGCCTGAAAAGTGGTGTAGGTCACCGGCGGGCGATGGTTGCGCCGCTCAATCATGGTGAACAGAAGGTCGGCATAGGTGTCGCCCTGCGGCGCGTGCAGTACATAATGCAGCCCTTGCATCGCGGTGGCGACGCGCAGCGCCCCAACATGCGGCGGGCCTTCATATGTCCAGACCGACAGCTTCATTCCGCCGCCTCCAGCTTGAGAAGGTTATGGCGGCGCATGGGGCGGGCAAAGAGACTGGCCAGATCGCCAGCCTGTTCGTAGAAATGCACCGGCGTGAACACCAGTTCGATGGCCCACTTGGTACATAGACCCTCCGCCTCCAGCGGGTTGGCAAGACCAAGCCCGCAGACCGTCAGGTCAGGCTGTGCCGCGCGGCAGCGGTCCAATTGCAGTTCCACGTCCTGTCCCTCGGAAATCACCGGTCCATCGGCCAGCAAATCCAGATCAGGCCCGACAAGCGCCTTGTGGATATAAGGCGCCCCAACCTCCACGGCCTCCATGCCGCATTCGCGGGTCAGGAACCGGGCCAGCGGAATTTCCATTTGGCTGTCAGGGAAAAAGAACAGTGATTTGCCCGAAAGCGTTTCGGCTGCCTTGGCAACCGCCTTTCGGGCGCGTGCGCGGGGCGCGTCTATCACGGCATCAACATGCGCCTGATCAATGCCGAAATCCCGCGCAACGGCGCGAAGCCACGCCGTGGTGCCTTCCTCGCCGAACGGGAACGGCGCGGGGATGTGACGCGCCCCGCGTCTTTCCAAGGCGGCATGGGTGCCCCCCAGGAAAGCCTGCGTCAGGGCAAAGCTGGTGTTTGGTCCAACGGAAACTTCGGTGTCCGCATGGCGGGCGGGCAGGACGGTTATCTTGTCGATCCCGATCTGCGCCAGAAGGTCCAGCGCCTGATCCTCGGCCACGTCCGGCAATGCGCCAACGACCAATAACTGGCGCGCGTCGCTATCGGGCAGTGTGGGCACCATCGTCGCAAGGCAGGCATCCTCGCCTTCGGTAAATGTGGTCTCAATCCCCGAGCCCGAATAGTTCAGCACCCGCACGCGCGGCGCATGTCTTGCACTCAAACGCTCGGCTGCGCGTGCAAGGTCCAGTTTGATTACCTCGGACGGGCAGCTGCCGACCAGGAAAAGCTGCCGAATATCACCGCGGCGCGCCAAAAGCCGGTCGACTTCGCGTTCAAGCTCCTCATGGGCATCGGCCAGACCAGCCAGATCGCTTTCTTCCAGAATCGCGGTGCCGAATCGGGGTTCCGCAAATATCATGACACCGGCGGCACTTTGCAGAAGATGCGCGCATGTGCGACTACCGACCACCAGGAAGAACGCATCCTGCATCTTGCGGTGCAGCCAAATGATTCCCGTCAAACCACAGAAGACCTCGTGCTGCCCGCGTTCCTTCAGAATCGGTGCATTGCGGCATCCCAGGGCCGGGGGCGGGGGGGTATGGCGGGTCATGCCGTGGCCCCCGCCTGCAAGCGTGCGGCCCGTAGTTTGAGCAGAAATTGCCCTGCGTTGATGACATAGGCCGCATATGCGAGAAGCGCCAAAAGCATCAGGGAAACAGGCTCCAGCGCGCTGCTGAACAGCGCCCAGACATAGGCTGTATGCAGCCCTATAACGGCAAAGCTAAAGACATCTTCCCAAAAGAAGGCCGGTGCAAAAAGGTACTGTCCGAAAACGATTTTTTCCCAAATCGCGCCAGTCACCATGATGAGATAAAGGAACCCGGTCTTGATCAAGATGGACCATGTGGCTGCCTCATATCCCGCGCCACTCCACAAGTAGCGCAAGACAAGGATCAAAGAGATCACGAAGACCGCGAATTGCAGAGGGGCGAGAATGCCTTGCACAAGAGTCCAGCGGCTAGAGTCCCTCCGCGCTCGCTGCGCGGCAGTATAGAGCGCAGCCGGCTGGGTCGTGTTTTGCGCACTAGGCGTCATTGTTCCCTCGAATGCCGGTGTCTGGTCTCTAGATGCTAGGGCTTGAGGGGTGAAAGTGTCAATTATAATGTACACTATAGAAGTTTTGGGTGTCTGCAAAAGTTGCCTGCTGGCTCATCCGCGTGACAATGTTGGGGCAAACTGGCCATTTTTTGAAGTATTAGCGAAATTTCAAATGAAAAATAGCGGTTTTTCCCAAGGGCTTGCGCCGGTTTGAGTGTCCTGTTTGTCAATAAAAATTGACATTTGACCAAGTGCCGCGCAGACTTATCCTAACAGAGCAGAGAATTCATCGTTGCAAAACGCAACATTGCAGTGCGGCCATAGGAGCAGCGCATGGGTGACGAAAAAGACGATAACGGCTCTGGCATCGGTCAAAAGGGTGACCCCGCAATCCGGTTCTTGGTTGAATCCGCACTGAGATCTGTTCTTTCTAAATCCCAACCGGACAGCCCGCGCAACCGGGGTGAATGGGTTGCGTATTTGGCCGAGGCCATGATTTCCGCATCCGAAACCAGCCACCATGCGGCGCTTTCCAAGCTTATGGCGTCGGGCGTCTCGTCGGAAGAGGTCTTTCAGAAATATATCCCCGCTGTCGCGCGTTTCCTCGGTGAAATGTGGGTCAGCGACAAGGCAAGTTTTGTCGATGTAACCGTTGGCGCGGCACGCTTGCAGGCCCTGTTTCGTAACAAGGCCGAGCCGGGCGAGGTTGGATGGCTCAATCGCAGTATTCCGCTTGGGCAATCGGTTTTGATGATCGCGCCTGACTTCGAGGATCACTCGCTTGGGGCCTTCGTCGCTGCCGATCAATTCCGTCGCCACGGTCTTTGGGTTCACATGGCGATCGGCCTAACGAATGAAGAAATCGCCGCTATGATTGAAACAAGCGGGTTTTCCCTGCTTGGAATTTCAGCAGCAACGGCGAATTCGGTTGAAAAGTCTCAAAAACTAGTTGAATACCTCAAAGCCAAAGTCGATCATTGTCCTCCAATCGCGGTCGGTGGCCTTGCCGTTGAAGATCCTGCCAAGGTCGAAAAAATCACCGGTGCGGACTACGCGGTGCGTAGTGTGCGTGAAGCGGTGGAGCGGGCAGGGCTTTCATCAGTGACCGGAACGGTGCTGATTGACGTTTGAAAACCCAGGCCTTCGGTTTGGTGTATCGGGGTGAAATAGTGACCAGACAAGGACGCACATCTGAACGAATGCGCGCCGGAGGCTTGCCCGACGTCGGTCACCTCAGCGATGTTCTGGAGCAATCCTCTGACATCTCGGTGTATCTGGATGCCGAAGGCAACGTGCAAGGCATCTCGGTGAATCCTGATAGCGCATCGCTTGGATGTCTCGATCACTGGGTCGGACGCCCCTTCAAAGATTTTCTGACCGCTGACAGTGTTGCGAAGTTCGCCCAGCGTTTGACCGAAATGGCGAAATCCACTGATGGCTTGGTGCGCGCCATTGAACTCAATCATATGGACAACGCCACGTGGGAGTTCCCGGTCCGCTATACCCTACACCGCATGAGTGACTCGGGCGAGCTTTTGCTGATTGGCCGCGATATGCAGCCCTTGGCAGAAATACAGCAGCGTCTGGTGCGGGAACAGCTTGCCCGCGAACGCGATCAACAGCTTCTGCGCAGTGAGAAAACACTGTTCCGCGTGGTGCTTGAGGAGTCCGAAACGCCGCTGATCATCGTCGAGCCGGAAAAGGCGCGTATCCGCGAAATCAACTCTGCCGCCGCTTCGCTTCTTGGCAGCAAGCCCGACACTCTTGAGGGCAACTTTATGCCGCAGAGTTTCGAGGGGCGTAGACGCGGTGAATTCATGGAAGCATTGCAGGCTGCCGCTAACGCTGAATCCGCGCGCAGTGTCGAAGCCGTTTCGCGCCGCAATGGCCGGGTCCTCAACCTCAGGCCCAAATATTTCCGGGCCGCTGGGGAATTGATGTTGCTTTGTGTGCTCGAATCCGCAGACGACAGTGATGTATCAGGCACCGAATTCGCGCAGTCACTTGTATCACTCTATGCGGCTTCGGCTGATGCGATCGTTCTGCTTGATGGCAGGGGATTCGTGCGCGAAGCCAACGAAGCCTTCCTTGTGATGGTCGATGCGATGCAGTTGCGCGATGTGCAGGATCAATCCTTGTCTGAATTCCTGATGCGTGGTTCTGTGGATCTCAAGCTGCTTCTGGAAAGTGCCGCCAAGAAAGGGCGTGTTCGTCATTACTCCGCACAACTCAAAAGCGGTGTTGGTACGCGCACTCCGGTCGATATCGCTATTTCCAGTTTCCGCCAACGGGGCGAGGAGGCGGCTTATGGCCTGATCATTCGCGATGCGTCTTCGACCCAACTGCCTGATGTCGAAGATAAAAACGTCATGGTCAGTGAAGAGGCCATGCGCAATGTCATGGATTTGGTTGGCACGGCCTCTCTCAAGGATCTTGTTTCGGCCACTTCCGACGTGGTTGAAAAGATGTGCATCGAAACGGCGGTTCAAATGACCAACAACAACCGCGTTGCCGCTGCCGAGATGCTGGGCCTGTCGCGCCAGAGCCTTTATGTCAAATTGCGCAAGTATGGTCTTCTGGAGTCCGGTAAAGACAGCTGATCAGTGCCATTAGCCGCACCTGTGGCAAACAAACCTCTTTAAAAATGCCAAAGTGTATAGTCTAATTGACACCATGAGTGTCAGTTACGACATACACGACGCGCGTCGCGTCCCGCGTCCGCGCGCCATGCTTACCTTGATCAAGCCGATCACATGGTTCCCGCCGATATGGGCCTACCTTTGTGGCGTGATCGCCTCGGGCGTGCCGTTAAGTTCTGCGCCTTTGGCGGTGCTGACGGGCATGCTTCTCGCTGGCCCGGTGGTCTGCGGGATGAGCCAAGCCGCCAACGATTGGTGCGACCGGCATGTCGATGCCATCAATGAGCCGCACCGCCCTATCCCCTCGGGGGCAATTCCGGGCCGATGGGGGCTCTGGATCGCGCTTGTCATGAGCGGCCTTGCCCTTGGCTTGGGTGCCACCCTCGGGCCATGGGGCTTTGGTGCCACCGTCTTCGGTGTGCTGGCCGCATGGGCCTATTCGGCCGAGCCTGTGCGATTGAAAAAATCCGGCATCTGGGGGCCGGGTCTTGTTGGCCTTTGTTACGAAGGCTTACCGTGGTTCACGGGTATGGCCGTCCTCTCGGCTGGTGCGCCGCCGATGCCAGCGGTCATCGTGGCCCTGCTTTATGCACTTGGCGCGCATGGCATCATGACACTCAATGATTTCAAGGCGCTGGAAGGCGACCGGCAAACCGGGGTTGATTCCCTGCCTGTCACTCTCGGCCCTGAGCGGGCGGCGCGCGTGGCCTGTTGGGTTATGGCGTTGCCACAGGTGACGGTTGTCGCGCTTCTGCTCTCATGGGGCCGCCCTTTTCACGCGCTGGCCATTTTTGCGCTTCTGGTGGCACAGGTTTGGGCGATGCGCGTCTTGCTCACAGACCCCAAAGGCCGCGCACCGTGGTACAACGCCACCGGTGTCACGCTTTATGTCAGCGGCATGATGGTCGCCGCCTTCGCCCTGCGCACATTGGGAGGGATGCCATGACCCTGAATTGGCTGTCGATCGTTCGTCTGGGCCTCGTGCAAATGGCGCTTGGGGCGGTTGTGGTGCTCACCACCTCAACCCTCAACCGCCTGATGGTGGTGGAACTGGCCTTGCCGGCTATCCTGCCCGGTGCCCTTGTCGCGCTGCACTATGGTATCCAGATCACGCGCCCAAATTGGGGCTTTCTGTCAGATGCAGGCGGGCACCGCACCCGCTGGATCATCGGCGGCATGGCGGCGCTGGCCCTTGGGGCTTATGGCGCGGCGCATGGTGTCGTGCTGTTCGAAACGTCTTTTGCGGCGGGCCTGACCTTGTCGATCTTGGCCTATGCGCTGATTGGTGTCGGTGTTGGGGCCTCGGGTACATCGCTTTTGGCTTTGCTGGCCACGGCCACCGCTCCGCGCCGCCGGGCGGCGGCGGCTACAATCACTTGGCTGATGATGATCGGGGGCATTGCGATCACAGCTGGAACCGTCGGCGCATTCCTTGATCCCTATAGCCCCCAACTCCTTCTCAAGATCGTGGGCATCGTGTGCACCGGCGCGGTGGTTGTGACCACCTTGGCCGTCTGGGGGATTGAGCGCGGCGTCAAAGCCGCCCCGCGCGAAAGCAGCGACACCCGGTTTATTGACGGCCTGCGCGAGGTTTGGGCCGAACCCGCCGCGCGCAATTTCACCATCTTCGTCTTTTTGTCGATGACTGCCTATTTCATGCAGGAACTTATCCTCGAACCCTATGCCGGTTTGGTCTTTGGCTTCACGCCGGGGCAATCCACATCACTCAGCGGCGCACAAAACGGCGGGGTTTTCCTTGGCATGCTGACAGTTGGCATTGCCGCGACGGGCCTGCGCATCGGATCTTTGCGGCATTGGGTCGTCGCGGGCTGCCTTGGTTCTGCCGGTAGCCTGACGGTCATTACCCTTTTGGGGCAAATGGGCCTTTCCGGCGCGCTAATTGGCGCTGTCGTGGGGCTTGGATTTTTCAACGGCATGTTCGCGGTGGCCGCCATCGGCTCGATGATGGCACTGGCCGGCGAAGGGCGCGGTGCGCGCGAAGGCACGCGCATGGGCCTTTGGGGCGCGGCACAAGCCATTGCCGCCGGGTTTGGCGGCCTTGTCGGGGCCGCTGCCGTTGATGTGATGCGTGTCGTGTTGGGGCAAGACGCCCCGGCCTTCGGCGCGGTTTTCGTGGCCGAAGCAGCACTTTTCGTGCTGGCGGCTCTCATGGCCATGCGAGTGATTGAACACCGCCAAGGCCGCAACGCAGTTATCGTTCCGGGGGAATAAACCATGGCAGAATATGACGTCGTCGTCGTGGGCGGAGGGCCGTCAGGCGCCACCGCTGCCGAGGATTTGGCCCGCTCGGGTCACAAGGTGGCGCTTTTGGATCGCGCCGGACGGATCAAGCCCTGCGGCGGGGCCATCCCGCCACGCCTGATTGCTGATTTCGATATCCCCGAGGATCTGCTGGTGGCCAAGATCACCACCGCGCGGATGATTTCCCCCACCGGTCGCCGGGTCGATATCCCGATTGAAAACGGCTTTGTCGGCATGGTGGACCGCGAGGATTTTGACGAATTCCTGCGCACGCGCGCCGCCGGGGCCGGGGCCGTTCGCGCGACAGGCACCTATCTTCGGATCGATCGGGATGAAGGCGGACCCACCGTTGTCTACCGCGATAAGGCCAGCGGCAATGAATGCCGCCTTTCGTGCAAGCTGGTGATCGGCGCGGATGGCGCGCGCTCCAACGTCGCCCGCGATGAGGTGCCGGGCGGAGATACGATTCCCTACGTCGTCGCCTACCACGAGATTATCGAGGCCCCGGGCCCTGTTGGCGACTATCACCCCGACCGTTGCGATGTGGTTTATGATGGCCGCATCTCGCCCGATTTCTACGGCTGGGTCTTTCCGCATGGTCAAAAGGCCAGTGTCGGTATGGGCTCTCTTGTGCGCGAGGTGGACTTGAAACAGGCTACCGCCGATTTGCGGCAGGCCAGCGGCCTTGCCGATTGTCCGACCCTGCGCCGCGAGGGTGCGCCCATCCCGCTCAAGCCTCTGGACCGCTGGGACAATGGTAAGGACGTGGTTCTTGCAGGGGATGCCGCAGGTGTCGTCGCGCCAAGTTCGGGCGAAGGGATTTATTATGCCATGGCTGGCGGGCGCGTGGCGGCCACGGCGGCTGCGGCCTGTCTGACCTCGGGGCGCGTCCGCGATTTACGCCTCGCCCGACAGCTTTTCATGCGCGAACATAAAACTGTTTTCCGCGTGCTCGCCTCGATGCAGGGGGCCTATTACAAATCTGATGAACGGCGCGAGCGTTTCGTGTCGTTATGCCACGACATAGATGTGCAGCGGCTGACCTTCGAGGCCTACATGAACAAAAAGCTGGTGCGCGCCCGCCCGCTGGCGCATCTCAAGATCGGTTTGAAGAACCTCGCGCATCTTACGCGGCTTGTTCCGGCGGAATATACATGACTGAAATCGCACCGGCGGAATACAGGCATAATATCGACATGATACCGACGTGGGTCGGCGGCGATCTTGTGGCGGTCGAAAAACTTCAGGTGCATCGCGAAGGATTGCGGCACAAGGCGGTCTCGGTATTCGTCATGTGCGGCGATGAAATGCTGCTCCAGCGTCGCGCGATGGGCAAGTATCACACGCCCGGCTTGTGGGCGAACGCTTGTTGCACGCACCCCTTTTGGGGTGAAGCGCCCGAGGTTTGTGCCACTCGTCGTCTGGCGGAAGAGATCGGGCTGCAAGGCCTAAAGCTGTCGTACCGTGAACAAGTCGAATACCGCGCCGAAGTGGGGGGTGGCCTGATTGAACACGAGGTTGTCGATATTTTCGTCGCCCGCGTTCGCGCACGGATTCCCGTTGTGCCTAACCCAGCGGAAGTGATGCAGATGCAGTGGGTCGCGATGGCGGATTTGGCGCGGCTCATGGCGCAAACACCAAAGAGATATACACCTTGGCTGCATATTTATCTTCAGGATCACGCTGAAAAAATCTTCGTGTAACCAAGCTGCATGAGTGTTCAGACATTGATGTGTGTCAAGTTTATTAGACACATTATATGTCAGGCTAAGGCATCCAAAAGGAGGCCCCATGCGACTCGTCCTGATTCACCCGAACTACCATTCCGGCGGCGCCGAGATAGCCGGGAACTGGCCGCCAGCTTGGGTGGCCTACCTTGTCGGCCCGCTCAAGGCCGCCGGCTTTACCGACATCCATTTCATTGATGCGATGACCCATCACATCGGTGAAGCAGAGCTTCACGCCCGCATCGCGGCGCTGAAGCCCGACATCGTTGGCGCCACCTCAATCACACCCTCGATATACAAGGCTGAGCGCGCACTGGAAATTGCCCGGGCCGCCGCGCCGGATGCTGTGACGGTACTTGGCGGGGTCCACGCGACCTTCATGTACAAGCAGGTTCTGTCGGAGGCCCCGCATATCGACGCCATCGTGCGTGGCGAGGGCGAGGAGGTTTTCCTAGACTTCGTCCGCGCGGTCGAGGACGGCCGCTGGCAAAGCGATCGCAAGTCGATAAAGGGCATCGCCTATACCGAAGGCACCGAGATCATTGCCACTCCAGCCGCGCCCACGGTCAAGGACCTAGACGGCATTAAACCAGACTGGTCGATTCTCGATTGGGAGAAATACATCTATATTCCTCTGAACACCCGGCTGGCTATTCCGAGCCTAGCCCGAGGGTGTCCCTTCACCTGCTCCTTCTGCTCGCAATGGAAGTTTTGGCGCGACTATCGTGTCCGCGACCCGCAAAAGGTGGTCGATGAGATCGAAGACCTGGTGAATAATCATGGCGTTGGCTTCTTCATCCTTGCTGACGAGGAACCGACCATCAACAAGAAAAAGTTCACCGAATTTTGCGAGGAACTGATCCGCCGCGGTCTGCCGGAGCGCGTGAAATGGGGCATCAACACGCGCGTCACGGACATTCAACGCGACAAGGATATGCTTGGACTCTGGCGCGAAGCGGGGCTGGTGCATATCAGCCTTGGCACGGAAGCAGCGGCGCAGATGAAACTGGATCGGTTCAACAAGGAAACGAAGGTCGAAGAGAACAAGGAAGCCATTCGACTGTTGCGCGAGGCCGACATTTTCACCGAGGCGCAGTTCATCGTCGGTCTGGAGAACGAGACCGAGGAAACGCTGGAGGAGACCTATCGCTTTGCCCGCGACTGGAACCCTGATCTTGCCAACTGGACGATGTATACCCCATGGCCGTTCACACCGCTGTTTCAGGAACTGCGTGATAAGGTCGAGGTGTTCGACTTCGAGAAATACAACTTTGTGACCCCTATCATGAAACCCGAAGCCATGGATCGTGCGACCTTGTTGGACCGAGTGATGCACAATTACCGCCGCTTCTACATGATCAAGGCGCTGTTCCACTATCCCTGGCGCGGAAGGGGCTTCCGACGGAAATATCTTTTGGGCTGTTTGCGGGCCTTCGCCAAGGCGGGCTTCGCGCGGACCTTCTATGACCTTGGAAAGGTGGGCTATTGGGGCCCGCAGTCCAAGGATAAGGTGGACTTTCAATTCGACGACAGCCGCCGGATAGCCGAGGCGCAGATGGCCGATTGGGAAGCAATGGCGGACCGCAAGGCCAAGGCCGCCGAGCGCAAGGCCAGCGTGCGCGCTCAGATCAAGGCCAAAAAGGCCCATATTGCCAGACAGAACGCCCGGGAAGCGGACGCGGAGCGAACCGAACAGACCACGCCTGCCGAATAGCAATGCAGCCCCAACGGTCAGATCAAGTCGGCCCGAATGCGATCCTGCAGATGATCGAGGCGCTTATCACGCTGTCCGGTCCCGAAGTCTGTGATCGCGTGTGTCACCGCGCGGGAATGCCGGAGATTGTCGCCAACCCACCCGACAGCATGATCTCCGCCCG
>DATFKJ010000238.1:0-2815 GCA_035268705.1 Roseovarius sp.
AGAGCGTATCCTGCCAACCTCGCAAGGCATCCTTGCGCATCTGTCGTTGCTTTTCGTCCCGGCAGGGGTCGGTGTCATCAGCCATGTCGAGGTCTTGGGCACCTCGGGTCTTGCCCTCATGGCGGCGCTGGTGGGCAGCACGCTACTCGCACTGATCGCAGGGGCACTGACTTTCGTGGCCCTTGCCCGCCTCACAGGAAGCCAGGAGGTCAAGGAATGACCGACTTGCCTGACATCTGGTCCTATCTGCGCGAAGGGCCGCTGCTTTGGCTCACCGCCACGTTGGTCGCCTACCTCATCGGCGATGCCCTGTTCCGTGCCAGTGCGCGCAACCCGCTGGTCAACCCGGTGCTGGTGGCCATGGTGATTCTTGGCGCGGTGCTTTGGGCCACGGCCACGCCCTATGCCACTTATTTCGAGGGCGCGCAGTTCGTTCACTTCATGCTTGGCCCGGCAACGGTGGCCTTGGCCGGGCCGCTTTACAGTAACCTGCACCATGTCCGCCGTACGCTTCTGCCCATGGCGGGCGCGTTGATCGTGGGCTCTGTTACTGCCGTCGCCTCCGCCCTCTGGATCGCCCAAGCGCTGGGCGTCGAGGCCGCAACGATGGCCTCGCTTGCGCCCAAATCCACCACCGCGCCCGTGGCCATCGGCATCGCCGAACAACTGGGCGGATTGCCCACGCTCACCGCCGCACTGGTCATCATCACCGGCATTATCGGCGCGGTCGTGGTCACGCCGCTTATGAACGCCCTGCGCATCACCGATTGGCGCGCGCGTGGATTTTCCGTGGGCGTCGCGGCCCATGGCATCGGCACCGCCCGCGCTTTTCAGGTCAATGAAACCGCCGGCGCCTTCGCGGGCATCGGCATGGGCCTCAATGCCTTGCTAACCGCCCTGATTGCGCCTTATGTCTTGGGCTTATTCCAGTGAAAGGAAACCGCGCTCATGACTGACGATCCCGACCGCCACGCGATGAAAATGGCCAAGAAAAAGGCCGCTCGCGATAAGATCATGGCCACAAAGACCGATGAAAAGGGCCTGATCATCGTCCACACCGGGAAGGGCAAGGGCAAATCCTCGGCCGCCTTCGGGATGATCTTCCGCTGCATCGCGCATGACATGCAATGCGCCGTCGTGCAGTTCATCAAGGGTGGGATGAGCACGGGGGAGCGTGACATGATCCTGTCCAAGTTCTCGGACACCTGTTCGTTCCATACCATGGGCGAAGGCTTCACTTGGGAAACTCAAGATCGCGAGCGCGACACCGAAATGGCGCAAGCCGCTTGGGAAAAAGCCAAGGAGTTAATCCGCGACGAGGCCAACAAGATGGTGCTGCTGGACGAAATCAACATCGCCTTGCGCTATGATTACCTTGATATCGACGAGGTGGTGCAATTCCTCGCCGAGGAGAAACCGCATATGACCCACGTTGTTTTGACAGGCCGCAACGCCAAGGATGATCTGATCGAAATCGCCGATTTGGTGACCGAGATGGAACTGGTGAAGCATCCGTTCCGGTCCGGGATTAAGGCCCAGATCGGAGTGGAATTCTAAACGAATTTCCCGGCTTGCCGCGCCCTGCGAGAACGCACGTTTCTTGCAGGGCGCGATCCTTGAATGAAATTTTATTTGTCAGACATTTGATTCTGTGAGACGCTTTGCCGCAGGGTGCCGCCCGTATTTCAAAAATGGCACCCGCACACGGAGGAATTTCACATGAATCTAAGACCGGACCCCACCTTTCACGCGACCCCGAAAATGGCGATGGAGGCCCCTGCCGAAACGCTGGCCTTCACCTTGATGCTTAGCCCTGATGGCAGCCAACCCGACGGCTTGGCCGTGGTCGATGTCGACCCCAAGTCGAAAACCCATGGCGAAATCCTGCATCAGGTGATCATGCCCAACACGGGCGACGAGTTTCACCATTTCGGCTGGAATGCCTGTTCTTCGGCACTCTCGCCGCTCACCGGCCACGCTTTCCTTGAGCGCCGGTACCTGATCATTCCCGGCATCCGTTCAAGTCGAATCTATATTATTGACGTCAAAGAACCGCTGAAGGCCAAGATTCACAAGGTGATCGAACCTGAAGAAATGTTCGAGAAAACCGGCTACTCCCGCCCACATACCATCCATTGCGGCCCCGAAGGCATCTATGTGTCCACCCTTGGCGGCGGCGGCGAGGATGGCATGGATGGTCCGCCAGGCATTTTCATCATGGATTGCGAAACCTTTGAAATCCTTGGCCGCTACGAAATGGACCGTGGCGCACAGGACAAGCATTATGACTTCTGGTGGAACCTGCCACGCAACTATATGGTCAGTTCCGAATGGGGGCTGCCGCCGCAGTTCGAAAACGGCATCGTGGCCGAAGATTTGCTATCCAACAAATACGGTCATTCCATCCACTTCTGGGATTTGCGCGCGCGCAAGAACGTCCAAACCATCGACCTTGGCGAAAACCACCAGATGGCTCTGGAAATTCGCCCGGCCCACGACCCGGCCAAGGATTACGGCTTTTGCGGGGTAGTGGTGGATACCACCAATCTTGAAGGTTCGATCTGGACGTGGTGGCGTAAGGATGACGGCACGTTCGAGGCCAAGAAAACCGTCACCATTCCGCCGCAAGCCGCGGCTGCCGATGATCTGCCCGAGCTTCTGAAAGGGTTTGAGGCAGTGCCACCGCTGGTCACCGACATCGACCTTAGTCTTGATGACAAGTACCTTTATGTCGCCTGTTGGGGCACCGGCGAGATGCATCAATACGATGTCACCGATCCGATGAATCCGACACTGGCAGGCAAGGTCGAACTGG
>DATFKJ010000239.1:0-3153 GCA_035268705.1 Roseovarius sp.
CTGTCATGGGAACCTCCTGTCTGATGATTGAGAAAGCCCCAATCGTCAGCCAGATCGCCGTAATCACAAAATGCGCGCCGCTATGGGCGTCTCAACCCATCAGCCAAATGCGCCAATGCCGCGGAGCGGCTTAGTCCTTCCCAGTGATAACTCATTGACAGGTTCGCGGTAGGATATGCATACCGTCAAATCCATCCGGCAAGCTGAAGCTCAGTTGCTCCGCGGCACGCGTAGCGTAACGGCTCGAACCATCCCAGAAATCGAAGTGTCTAAGGTTGACGAGTTGTTTAGCCTCCACACCTTGGACTGCAAGAGTCATCTGAACGACCTCAGTGTCTCCATCCCATGAGGATTTGTATTTGACGAGGGTGACGCTCGGACCAGATGAACCCACGGTCATATTCTCGTATAGCTGCCACTCAGTGCCAGGCTTCAATAGCGCGCCGCCCTTCCATCTGAGCGTCACAAACAGCTGTAGTCTGCCATCCTTGCACCAGATTTCGTTCCTAATGGCGGCGTCCATTCTCTGGTATCGAAATTCAACAATGGCCACGCCATTCTTGTAGGCCTCGATGAAAGTAGTTGCGAAGGAAGCGTTATCCATTTTGGTCGCACGAAGTTCCTCAACTGACATCCAATGCATCTCCGAAGGGTCGGTACTTGTCGCCAGCTGAAGCATCTCCGCAGAGATGTCCATTTCTTTCAGGTAGCTCAAAAGCAGTGATATTATGCGTTGGTCTTCGATTGCATCATTTGCAGAGAGGACCTTTTTGTCCGGAGAGTTCATTGCAATTGGATTATAAAATTGATGAACGCCAATGCGCCCGATCTTCTGAAAACCCACACGCTCGGGTCGGACGTTAGAAGTCGCATATCGTTCAACTCCACCGGCAAAAGCGAACGAACAGGCAGACGCACAAATCGCATCATCTCCAGCAAACTGAGGGTCTAGCAGGTGCCATTTGCTGTTTTCATACTTCTCTTTGATGCGCGACTGAGAGACTACTGTCGAAATCGCTAATTTTCTAAAACTTGCACCCAGCCGTACACCACCAGTCAGGTTGCCGCCAGGCGAGTTCAGATGGACATCGACACCGCTGTAGTTCGAATAATCCGAGTTCTTGAGAAACGCTATAAAGCGTTCGGGCGTCTCAGACGTAATTATGCCATCGGCTCGCACAAACGAGCAGGTCAGGCAATTCCCTCCTGTAGTGACATGCTTGAAGTCCATATCACCATTTTTGTCAGCAGACAGCGCGGCCGAGGAGATGAACGAAATGGCAAGAGCTAATGCCGTGATGCAAATTTGCATGGTCAAAGTCCTCATTGATTTTTTATTGTTGTATTGCGGCCCCTTACAGAACGGCTCAGATAAAATACTGCCTGGTAGTGGTCGTCAACCAGATCGCGCATGTCATGATATCTGAGAAAAAGCCGACATTAGCTGCATCGCAGAAATCTGCAAGGATGGGCTCAAAGCTGTCATTCGCTACTTGTCGCCAAAACAGCGCCCTAAGGTCTGAGCAGGGTGTCGCCGTAGGTGATCGTCGGTTCCAGCACGATGCGGGTGGGCTGTGGGTCATCGGACTCTTCCTCCACCCGCTTGGCGATGATCTCAGCGGCGCGGCGACCGATCTCAAGCCGGCAGGCGTCCATCGAGGCCAGTTCGCGCGGCAGGCCCTTGAGCAGGTTCAACCCGTTGAAGCCCGCGAGCCCAATCTCGTTGGGAATGTCGACGCCCTTCTCCCACAAGTACATCAAGCCGCCCGCACCAATCATGTCGTTCGAGTAATAGAGGAAATCCAGATCTGGGGTACGATCCAGCATGGCTTGGGTCATCTCGCGGCCTTTCACAAGCGCCGAACCGCCGGAATAGAACTCCTGATCCGCGATTTCGATACCCGCCTTGGCAAGCGCCTGCGTGAAGCCTTCGAACCGTTTGCGCGCCCGGTGGTCGAGCGGCATCTTGGTGCCCAAGAACCCGATCCGCTTGTAGCCCCCCTTGAGAATGGCCTGTGCCATTTGCTGTCCGGCGCGGCGGTGCGAGATGCCGACCACAGAGTCGACCGGGGTGCCATCGGTGTCCATGATCTCGACCACGGGGATACCCGATGCACGCAACATGGCCCGCGACGCATCGGAATGTTCGAGCCCCGCGACAATGACGCCCGAGGGGCGCCACGAGAGCATCTCGTAAAGCACCTTTTCTTCTTTTTCGGGCAAGTAATCGGTCAGGCCGACGACGGGCTGCAACTCGGTACCTTCCAGAATCTGGCTGATCCCGGTCATCACTTCGGGAAAAACCATGTTCGACATCGAGGGGATCACGACCGCCACGAGGTTGACCCGTTGACTGGCCAAGGCGCCGGCGATCTTGTTGGGGACATAGCCAAGCTGTTTTGCAGCCTCCAAGACACGCTTGCGGGTGGCGTCCGAGACATCACCACGATTGCGCAACACGCGGCTGACGGTCATTTCCGACACTCCGGATGCCTCTGAGACATCACGCAGGGTCAGGGTTCGGTTTTCGGGGTTGGTCACGATGGGATGTCCTGAAAGGCCTTTGTCTCGTGGTATCGCAAAGGGCGGGCGAGGATCAAGTGAATCGCGATTTGCGTGAGCGGCAATAAACGCGAATTCGGGCCATGACAAATTCGCCAGAGGTGGCTATTCAGGGCCTTGCGCGGCCCCGTGGCTCAACTGGATAGAGCAGCCCCCTCCTAAGGGGCAGGTTGCAGGTTCGAATCCTGCCGGGGTCGCCAAATGGTCATTTTATTCCTTTCTTATCAGTATCTTGCAGGGTGGTTTTGCCCAACCCCCCGTCGAGGTTGGGCAAATTTGTAAGCAAATCGAGCGCTGAAGAGGCGAGTGTCATACGACTCGCAGCGGCGATGTAGCGTCTTGCTTCGTGGTGAGAGTGGTGACCCAAGAAGGCCGCGATTTGCGCCTCTGTGGCACCAGCCTCAGCCAAACGCATTGCGCCGTGCTTGCGAAGTCCATGTATGCGGCACTCGGTTGGGAGGCCTGCCGCCTGACCCATCGCGGCAAACCAGTTGCCAAAACCCTCTGTGGTGTAGGGTTGTCCATCTTTGCGGGCGACGAATAAGTCCCCATTCTCTTGGTGAACGCCAAGCTCGCGCGCGAGATCCGGCA
>DATFKJ010000240.1:0-2504 GCA_035268705.1 Roseovarius sp.
GGTGGTGGTGGCGCAGGCCGGCAACCGAACCCGCGAATTGCACGACCCCACGGCGCATGCGGAAATCCTCGCAATCCGCGCGGCCTGCGCCAATGCGGGCAGCGAACGCCTGCCGGGCCATGCGCTCTACGTCACGCTTGAGCCCTGCGCCATGTGCGCCACGGCGATTTCCGCCGCGCGCATCGCTCGGGTCTATTACGGTGCGGGTGATCCGAAATCCGGCGGCGTGGCGCATGGCGCGCGGGTGTTTTCCCACCCGCAATGCCATCATGTTCCCGAGGTCTACGACGGCATCAGCGCGTCCGAGGCCGAAGCCTTACTGACTGGTTTCTTCAAGGACAAACGGCCCTAACCCTCTCTTCTTGCTATAAATATCCTGGGGGAGGGGCCAAAGGCCCCGGGGGCAAAGCCCCCAATTCACAACTCGATGGGCACCAAGACCTCCGGTTCGATCACATCCACTCCGGGCAGGGCCTCCACCAGCGTCCTGGCGGATTGTTCGAGGATCGGGAAGGTCTTGTAATGGCAGGGGATCACCGTCTTGAAGTCAAAGAATTCCTTGGCGGCATAAGCGGCGCGGCGCATGTCCATGGTGAAATGCCCACCCGCGCACAGGATGCCGATATTGGGCTTATGCAGGTCGTTGAAGATTTTCATGTCCGCCATGACATCCGTGTCGCCCGAGACATAAATGGTCAGGCCCTCGCCCTCGATCATGTAGCCACATTCTGTACCAGGCACCCATGGCCCGTTTTCAGTATTCATAGAGTTTGAGTGTACCGCATGGACCATAGTGACTTTAACACCGTCCAGATCGATCGTACCTCCTTTGTTAAATCCGACGGTCTCCAGCGGTTCATTATTCTCTGCAAAAAATGACATCAAATCGAACTGCCCAACGATCGGAATGTTCAAGTCTTCTGCCAAGTCAACGACACCTGATGCATGATCGAAATGCGCATGAGTCAAAAGAATATGCGTGGTGCCGTCGGTGGCCTCATCGTGCTTGTCCTCGGGCATCATCGGGTTGCCCGTGAGCCACGGATCAACAAGCAGGCATTGACCGCCGATTTCTACCCGGAACGAGGCGTGGCCCAACCAAGTGATTTTCATCTTGTCCTCCTCAGTGTTGTTTTGCCAAGCCTAACACGGCTTTGACACGCGAAAAGGGGATTTGCGCGGTCGGGGTGCTTGCGGGTCATCGCCTGCGGCGCTAAACGCATGACAACCGAAAAACGGGAGATCAGGCAATGTCGATCGACAAGGAAACCGCCGCCAAGGTGGCCAAGCTGGCCCGCATCCGCGTGGAAGACGACGCGCTGCCCGCTCTGGCGGAGGAATTCAACACTATCCTCGGCTTCATCGAACAGTTGGGCGAGGTCGATGTAGAGGGCGTTGAACCCATGACCAGCGTTACACCCATGCGCCTCAAGCGACGCGAGGATCAGGTGACCGAGGGCGGAATGCCCGAGAAGGTCCTGTCGAACGCGCCCGATGCGCGCGAAGGCTTTTTTGCTGTGCCCAAGGTGGTGGAATAATGACCGATCTGAACAAGCTGACCATCGCCGCCGCCCGCGATGCCCTGCGCAAGGGGGATGTGACAAGCGCGGAACTGACCGAGGCCTGCCTGACACGGGTCGAGGGCGCGGGCGCGCTCAATGCCTTTGTGCATGACACCTCCGATCTGGCGCGCACACAGGCCAAGGCGGCCGATGAGCGTATCAAGGGGGGCGACGCCCCGGCGATGTGCGGTATCCCCTTGGGAATCAAGGATTTGTTCTGCACCAAGGGTGTGGAAAGCCAAGCGGCCAGCGGTATCCTCGACGGGTTCAAGCCAGAGTATGAATCGACGGTGACGCAGAACCTTTTCGACGCGGGCGCGGTCATGCTGGGCAAGCTCAACATGGACGAATTCGCCATGGGCTCGTCGAACGAGACCAGCGTTTACGGCAATGCTGTGAACCCGTGGAAAGTGGACGGGCGGGAACTGACGCCCGGCGGCTCCTCGGGTGGGTCGGCCAGTGCCGTGGCCGCGGACCTTTGCCTTGCCGCCACCGGCACCGACACCGGCGGGTCGATCCGTCAACCTGCCGCCTTCACCGGGATCACTGGCATAAAGCCCACCTATGGCCGCTGCTCGCGTTGGGGGATCGTGGCCTTTGCCTCGTCGCTCGATCAGGCCGGCCCGATGACCAAGGATGTGCGCGACGCTGCCATCATGCTTGAGGCGATGTGCGGGCATGACCCCAAGGACAGCACCAGCGCCGATATCCCGGTGCCGGATTTCGAGGCGATGCTGACCGGTGACATCAAGGGCAAGGTGATCGGTATTCCAAAAGAATACCGCATGGATGGCATGCCCGAAGAGATCGAAAAGCTTTGGGCCGATGGCACCGTGATGCTGAAAGATGCCGGGGCGGAAATGCGTGATATTTCCCTGCCGCACACCAAGTACGCGCTTCCCGCTTACTATGTGATCGCGCCGGCCGAGGCCTCCTCGAACC